>JBEIQK010000072.1:0-14407 GCA_040376505.1 Alphaproteobacteria bacterium
CTCCGGCAGCACCACGCCCCGCCGGGGTTGATCGAGGCCGCCCTGCGCGCCCGGCCGGCGCCGTCGCGGTGGCCCCAAGCCCTCGCCGCCGTCGCCCTCTTCGCGGTGGGGGTGGCCGTGGGTCAGGGGGCCGGGGCTCCCGAAGCGCCGGCGCCGCAGGCCGCCTTGCCCGCGCCGCGCCTCGTGCCGGTGCGGCTCGTGCTCCATGCGCCGACGGCGGAGCGGGTCGCGGTCGCCGGGAGCTGGAATGACTGGGACCCCACCGTCAACCCGCTGGCGCCGATCGGGGGTGGGCTCTTCGCGCTCACCCTGGCGCTGCCCTCGGGGCGCCATTCGTACATGTTTGTCATCGATGGTGAGACCTGGGTGACCGATCCGTCGGCGCCGCTCTCCGAAGACGATGGCTTCGGGCAGCAGAACGCCGTCATCAACATCTGAAACGGGCGGCGGCTGCGGATCGGCGCCGGGGGCCGCCGTCGCGCTTGGGTGCTAAGGGGGCGGCGTGTGGCTGCCGCTCCTCCTCGTTGCCCCTGCCTTGGCGGCCGATCGCGCCTTGTCCGTCGACGAGCTCGGCGTGGCCTTGGACCTCGGCGGCGGGGTCGATCGGGGCGCCCAGGCGGCCCTTGGGTTGGGCCTGGCGCGGGCCTCCCTTTGGGGCTCCACCACCACCCGCGGCCTGTGGATGGGCGGCTCGGTCGGCGGGGAGCTGTACGGCTGGTCTTCGGGCGCCACCTGGGACATCGGTCGGGGCGAGCTGCGCGTCGAGTCCCGCGGCCGGGTGGGCGGTCTCGCCGTGGCCCGGGTGGAGGCGAGCGTGGTGGAGCAATGGTCGGCCTCGACGGCCCCGGTGGGCCTCAGCCTGCGCAAGGGCGCCAGCCAGGGCTGGGTGGCCCTGGGGCCCTGTCTGCGCGCCGAGGGCGACCACCGGCACCTTGGGCTCACCGGGGAGGTCAATCTGCAGCACCGCACCGCGGGCGACGCCGACCTCGGCCTGCGCGCCGACGTCCACCACCAGGAGGGCGATCTGGCGGCCTGGGTGTTCGAGCCCTCGGCCTGGAGCAGCGTCCCAGTCGGCCCGGTGCGCTGGACCAGCGGCCTGGGGCTGATGGCGGCCGCGGGCGAGGGGCCCGGCCAGTGGCGGGGTGGCCTGCCGCCTGGGGGCTACCGGGGCCTGCGCCTGCGCACGGGCCTGGTCACGAGCCTCGGGCCCACGCTTCAGGGCTTTGGCGAGGCGGGGGTCGACTACGCAGGCGATACGCGGGTCTTCGGGGTGGTCGGCCTGCGGATCCTGGCCACCCGCAGCGCGCTGCGCGGCGAGCTGGTGGCCCAGGCCGAGGACATCGAGCTGAGCATCACGGCGCCCGGCGCCGGGCAGGTCGAGGTGGTGGGCTCTTTCAGCGGCTGGGAGCCCATCGCCCTGCGGCCGGTGGGCGAGGGCCGCTGGAGCACCGGGCCCCTGCGCCTGCAGTCGGGGGTCTACACCTATGTCTTCCTCGTCGATGGGCGTCCCACCCTGCCCGCCGAGGTGACCCACCGCGAGCCCGACGGCCTGGGCGGCGAAAACGGGGTGCTGCTGGTGGATGGCCTGCCCTCAACCCTGGCTCCTCCGCCATCGCCGGGCCCCGCCGGCGCGCCGCCGCGTTAGGGCCGGCGGCATGTTGGTTCATGACACCCGCTTTCTCGTCTGCCCGGAGTCCCGGGCCCCTCTCCACTACCAAGGCACCAACCTCGAGCAGGTGCTGATGGACGGTGTGCTCGTCTGCGCGCAGACGGCCTCGGCCTGGGGGGTCGAAGACGGCATCGCCCGGCTCTTCCGCACCGCCCCCAGCGCGCGGGGGCTCAGCAGCCTGCTCACCGATGTGCTGCCGCGCCTGCACGATCCGGCGGTGGCGGGGGTGCTGCCGCGCCTGACCGGCGGCTGGGGGGCCGAGCGCCTCGCCAGCGCCGCCCTCGACGCGATGGACCTGGGCAGCTTGCAGGCCGGCCGCGACGGCGCGCCGGTGCGCATCCTGGAGGTGGGCGTGGGCACCGCCCTGCGGGTAAACGCGCTGTACAGCCGCCTGCCCGACGGCCTGCTCGTGGAGTATTGGGGCATCGACCTGGCGCTGGGCCTGCTGGTCACCGCCAAGGCCCGGCGTGACGCCGACCTCGTGCACGGCAAGCGCCTGCGCCTGCTGATGAGCCGCTCCGACGCCCTGCCCTTCCCCGATGGCGGCTTTGACCGGGCCTGGTCGGTGGGCGGCCTCTCCCGCCTGGGCGAGCCGGGGGCGGCCCTCACCGAGCTTGGCCGGGTGGTGCGCAGCGGCGCGCCGATCGCCATCATCGAGCCGCGGGCCAGCAGCCGAATCGGCCGCCTCTTCGACGCCGTTGAGGCGCCGCCGGCCTTGCCGCCCACCCTGCGCCTGCAGTCCGAAGCCAACCTGGGGTCGGCCTTCGCCCTTCAGGTCTTGCGCCGGGTCTGATCAGCGGCCCTCGGGGGGAGGCCCGAAGGTCTCCTCGGCGAGGCGGCCGACGCTGCGGGTGAGGGAGAGGTCGATGAGGCCCCCCAGCAGCGCGCCAAAGAGGGGGATCAGCCGGCCCACCTGCCGAAAGCCCTGCCGGCCGACGAGCCGAAAGAGCTGGCGGGCGAGGCCGCGGTGGGCGAGCTGCAGCACCCGAGGCGAGCTCACCTGCAGGGCCCGCGCCGCCGCCGTGGGGGCGAGGCTCCCGATGTTGCGCTCGCCTAGCATGATCAGGGTGATCAGCTCGCGCACCTGCGGATCGTCGACGTCGTGGCCGTGCAGCAGGGCGGTGGCGGCGGCGAGGCGGGCCTGGATGAACCAGCTCAGCAGCAGGGTGATGGGCAGGGCGACCAGCGCGGTCATCAGGCCGCCCATGCTGCCGATGGCGCCGATGCAGAAGCTCAGGGTCTGCTGCTGGCGGGCCAGGGCGGCGGCGCGCTCGGCGGGGCTGCGCAGGGTGCGGTCGGCCGACATCCGCGCCGAGAGGGTGCCGGCGCCGACCAGCGGCCCCCAACCGCGGATGGCGGCCTCGATGATCGCGCTCGTGAGGCCCTTCATGGCGCCAGCACCACATCGTCGACCCGGCAGGTGGCGTCGGCGCGCGGCGGCCCGGCGACCTCGCCCCAGGTGTTGGTGGTCCAGTGGTTCACCCGGGGCGCCGCCTCGCCGCGGGGCGAGACGGTGACCGCGCCGACCTCCACCCCGTCGACGAAGAAGGCCACGCGGTCGGCCCGCCACTCGATGCCATAGCGGTGCCAGTCGCGGTGATCGAAGTCGGGATCGCTCCAGACGAAGGAGGCGCGGGTGGGGCCCTCGCCGTAGCCATCGGCCGGCGCCCAGCCGGCGTAGGTGCCGAACCAGACCTCCTGGGGCCGGGCGCTCAGCAGCTCGACGTCGATCTCGTCGACGAGGCCCTCGGCGTCGGTGCCATAGAGGAAGAAGGCGCAGACCGAGCCGGGCACGTCGGGCACCTGGAGCGAGGCCTCAAAGCGACCCTCGGTGAAGGAGGCGAGGCGGAAGAGCTCGGCGCCGCGCCAGGCGCCCTCCCGGCGCTGGAGGTGCAGCTCTAGCGCGCCGGCCCGCAGGCGCAGGGCCTCTTCGCCGAGTTGGGTGAGGCCGAGCCGCCAGGTGCCAGCCTGCCACAGCGCGGGGTCGATCTCGTCGAAGACCTCGACAAAGGCGGCCTCGTCGACGGGCCCGGGCGTGGGGGCGGGGTCGAGGCGCGGGGCATTGGGAGCCTGGGGGCCGAAGGGGGGAGCCAGCAGGGGCAAGGCGAGGAGGAGCCACATGAAGGGCGCTCTATCTCGGCCGGGCGCGCCAGCCTGAACGGAGCGTGCCCGGTTCAGCCTCGTTCAACGAGCGGGGCGGGCGGGCCGGCCCCCGGAGGGCCAAAGGGGGGCGAATTGGCTGGCACAGGGCTTGCAAAGCTCTCCTTCGCCCTCTCCCAACCCTGGAGCCCTGATGTCCCCCTTGCTCTTTGCCTTGCTGCCGGCCACGTCGCCCTTGGACTTTGCCTACACCCTGAGCGCCCGGCTGCCCGAGGCGCCGGCCCGGATGGAGCGCTACGCCGTGGAGCCCGGCGCCGACAACGAGCAGCTCGACCTGCTCGGCGCCCTCTTCGACCTGTCGGGCCCAGTGGTGGCCGAGGAGGCCCTGGGCGGCCTGCTGCACGCCGAAGGGCAGGGCAGCCACCTCTACGTCTACGACCACGGCGGCGCGGCCTACCACGACCTGCTGCTCGGCAATGGCGAGGCGCCGATCCGGCCGATGCCCGAAGACTGGCTGTGGTCGGAGGCCGACGCCCTGATCGCCAGCATGGATCTCTTCGACCGGGGGCCGGTCTCCCTGGTGCCCGATCAGGCCGGCGCCAAGGTGGGCGAGCGCTTCGGCGCCGACGGCCGCAGCCAGGGCCGCTTCATCGCCGAGCAGGCCGTTCGCTACACCCAGACCGTCGACGGCTGGCCGGCCACGGGGCCGGGGGCCGACCTGCTCCTCACCTTTGGCGAAGGCGGCGTGATCACCTCCTTCTCCCACGGGGTGCGCGCGCTCTCGCCCATCGGCGAGGCGCCGATCCAAAGCCCGGCCGAGGCGGTGGCCACCTGGGCCCGCCGCGCCCAGCGGACGGGGCACTACAACCAGCACCTCGTCGCCACCCCCGGGCTGGAGCAGGTCGACGTCGAGCAGGTCGACCTGGCCTACTTCTTGCCGGCCCCGGGCGTGGCCATCGAGGAGGTGGAGCCGGTCTATGTGCTCACCGGCACCGTCCACTTTGGCCAGGGCCAGACCGCCGACCTGCTCTGGTTGGAGCCGGCCACCCGCGGCGCCGCGCTGCCCGCCCAGGAGCCCTTCATCGCCGAGCTCATCGTCCCCGCCCACAGCCGCCTTGTCACCCGTTGACCTGTCTTTGGAGATCGCCATGAACCGCTTGACTCTGTTTGTTGCCCTGCTCTCCTTCTCTTCCGCCGCCCAGGCGGGCAGCTACTCGGCTGGAACCTGGGGCTCCGCCACCAAAGACGAGGGCCTCTGGGAGGTGCTGGTCGAGACGGTGAACGACTACTCGGGCACCGGCATGAACATGGTGTACAATTGCAACACCAGCGGCGCCCAGGTGGTGAGCTACCTCGGGCTGACCGGCTTCAACAACTACCGCCGCTACACCGACGCCAACGCCTGGGCTTCGGACTTTGAAGAGGCGCTCACCGACGATCTGTACCAGGATGCCGGTGACCTCAACTTCTACTGCGGCCACGGCGGCAGCGGCGCCTTCACCTTCAACGGCAGCTCGGGCGACGACCTGCTCGAGTACAGTGAGACCTCCTGGGGCGAGATGGACGCCGAGGTGATGGCCATCCAGTCCTGCCAGGTCCTCGATTCGGCCGGCCGGGCCAACTTCATCAGCAAGAACCGCACCCGGGGCATCCACTACATCCTGGGCTTTGAGTCCAACGCCCTCGACACCAGCGTGCTCGGGGAGCGCTACGGCTACTACCTGGCCATCGGCTACACCGTGCGCGACGCCTGGATCTACGGCTCCCAGGAGTCGCATGGCAGCGGCACCGGCGCCTATGTGCGCTTCAGCAACAGCGCCTGCAACACCATCGGCGACGTGGCCACCAGCCTCTCCTGCGACCCCAATTCTCGAGACGCCACCAGCGTGAGCTACACCTGGACGCTGTAGGTCCGATGGGTACAGGGCGCGGTCGCCGGCCCCGGGGGAGCGGAATACCCCCGGGGAGCACCGTGCGGCCGGAGCCTTGTTGCCCACCCCCCCGACCACCGCAGATCTGCTGTTGGCGTTGGTTCGCCGTTGGGCGAGCGGCGTGCTGGAGGTCCACCACAGCGGCGCGCTCAGCCAGATCGTGCTGGTGGGCGGCCGGGTCATCCATGTCGAGACCAGCGACCCGCGCGGCGACCTCGGCGCCCTGCTGATCGAGGCCGGCGTGGTGAGCCAGGGCACCGCTGAGGGCATGGGCTTTGACGAGCTCGACGACGACGCGCTCCTGGAGCAGGCCGCCGCCCTGCGCCACGAGCCGCGCACCCGCCTGGAGGGCTTCCGCCGCGAGGTCCTGCGCCGCCGCCTGCGGGTCGCCCTGGCCGAAGGCGAAGGTGGGCGCTTCATCGAGTCGGGGGTCGGCCTCGCCGGCATCGACCCGGCGCTGCTCCCCGACCTCGACCCCCACGCCCTCTGCCTGGGCCTGCGGGCCCCCGAGCCCGCGCGCCCCGCGCCGCCCCCCGTCGCCCCGGCCCCGACCCCCTCGGCCGCCGCGGTGGCCAGCGAGCACGCCGCCTGGACCCTGGTCGATCGGGTGCAGAAGGAGCGCCACGACGCCACCTGGTTCGACCTGTTGGGCGCGCGGCCCGGCGCCTCGGCGGCCACCTTGAAGCGCGCCGCCGCCGAGCTCCTCACCGCCCTGGCCCCCCTGCGCGCCCGGGTCGATCTGCGGCCCGATCAGCGCGCCCGGGTGGAGGCGGTGGCCCTGGCCATCGCGCGCGCCCGAGACAACCTCGTCGATGACGCGGGCTGCGACGCCTATATGGAGCTGCTCCGTCGCGGCGGGGCCCCGCGGGTGGCGGAGCTGATGGGCCCGGCCGCCGGCGATCCGGCCGACGCCCCGGCGCCCGTGGGCCTGCTGCGGAGGCGGCCATGAGCCTCGCCCGGGTGATCTACGCGGGGGGCCTGTCGGAGGCCGTGCTGGCCGAGGTCGCGCCGGCCTTCGCCCCCTATGGGGTGGTGGAGCCGGTGGGCAGCGTCATCGACCTGCTGCGGCGCCACCAGCGCCAGCCCGCCGACGTGGTGCTGCTCCAGGGCGACAGCGCCGAGGGCCTCGCCGCGGCGCTGCGCCTGCGCAAGGCCGGCGAGAGCCCGATCGTCTGCCTCGTCGTCGCCCACGGCCTCACCCGGGCCCTGGCCCAACACTGGCTGGCCAGCCCGCGCGCCCACCTCACGCTGGCCGTGCCGGTGTCGCGCTCCTTCCTGCGGGCGGCGATGGAGCGCTACCTGCCGCCCCCCGCCGACGAAGAGGCGGTGCGCCTCGCCGAGGTCGAGCGCCTGCGGGCCCTCCTCGCCCAGAGCGATCAAGCCCTGGTGGCCGCCGAGGCCCGCGCCGCCGCTGCCACGGCCGCCGCGTCTGCCGCCGAAGCCGACGCCGAGCTGGCCCGCGACGAGCAGCTCCGCGACGTGGGCTGGTTCATGGGCGAGCTGGCCCGGCTCAAGGCCACCGCTGGCTGAGCCTCTTCGATAGAGGGGGCCGGCGAGGTGCGGCTTGGGCGCGGCGAGGGTCTTTCGGTGGGCGTTGTGGGGCCTGGCCTCCCTCGGCGCGCTGTGGGCGGCCCACCGCCACGATGGTGACCTCTGGGTGGGCGACGAGGGCCTGCGCTGGGCCCTGGGCCTGGGGCTGGCCCACCTGCTGGGCCTGTTCCTCGTGGAACGGCTGGGGGCCCTGGGGCCGCTGCTCTGGCCGGCGGGCTGGCCGCTCCCCCGGTGGGCGCAGGGGGGATGGCGCGCCGCGACGCCGCTCCTGGCCCTGGGGGTCTGGATCGGGGCGGGGTTGGAGGCCGCGCCGCCGCCTGCGCCGCCTGCGCCGCCCGCGCGCCCCGCCGCCTCGGGCCCCTCGATCCTGCTCCTCACCCTCGACACCACCCGGGCCGATCATGTGCTCGGCGGCGTGGTGCCCACCCCCGCCCTCGACGCCCTGGCCGCCCAGGGGCGCCGCTTCACCGAGGCCGTCACCACCGCGCCGCTCACCGCCCCGGCCCATGCCAGCCTGCTCACCGGCGTGGACGTCGAGGCCCATGGCCTGCGGGCCAACGGCCGGCGCGTGGGGCTGCCGACGGTCACCGAGCGGCTCCAGGCGGCGGGCTACCGCACGGGGGCCTTCCTCTCGGCCCGGGTGCTCCAGCGGGCCACCGGTCTCGACGCCGGCTTCGACCACTATGACGACCGCTGGGGCGAGGGGGCCCGCCTGGGCTGGCTGCCGGGCTACGCGGCGGCCCCGCGGCAGGCGGTGGAGCGCCCGGGGGCCGAGACGGTGGACCGGGCCCTGCGCTGGTTCGCCGAGGACGACCGGCCCACCTTTTTGTGGGTTCACCTCTACGATCCGCACGCGCCCTACCTCCCCGACGAGGCTCCTCCTGCCGAGGCCCTGGCCCAGGCCCGGGCGGAAGACGCGGCGGCGCCGGTGGGGCAGGGCAGCCTGGGGGCCGTGCTGCGAGGCCTGTCTTCGCGTCGGCCTGCCGAGCGCCGCCTGCTCTACGAGGCCGAGGTGGCCGGCCTCGACGGGGTGGTGGGTCGGCTGCTCGACGCGCTGCCGCCCGCGGTCGTGGTGGTGGCGGTCGCCGACCATGGCGAGAGCCTGGGTGACAATGACTACTGGTTCAACCACGGCGCCCGCCTTTGGGAGGCGACCGTGCGGGTGCCAATGGTGCTGCGCTGGCCGGGCCGGGTGGCGGCCGGCGAGGTCGATCCGCGCCTCGTGAGCGTGGAGGATGTGGCGGCGGTGATCGCGGCGGCGGGCGTCGGCGGCGAGGCGGGGCCGCTGGTGGCTCCCTTGGACGCGCCCGGGCGCGCGGCGCCCGTCTTTTTGTACACCACCGGCCAGGAGGCCCAGGCCACGGTGGGGCATCGGCGCCCCGAGGAGGCCTGGCACCGGGGCCCCAGCGCGGCGGCGCGGCTGCCCGGGGGCAAGGTGATGGCCTTTTCGGGCGGGCCGGCGGTCTGGTTTGATCTGACCGTGGATGGTGCGGAGGCGAACCCGCTGCCGGTCCCGGCGGAGCTGGCGGGGCTCGCGGCGGAGGTGGTGGCGCGGGCCAACCGGCCGGTGGAGGCGCTCACAGGCGAGGAGCGGGAGCTGCTGGAGGCCTTGGGCTATGTGGAGTAGGGCGCGAGGGGGCGCGCCCTGACCGGTGGGTGCGCCGCCTCGGTGTCGTCGCCACCCTGATCCGGGCGCTCAGGTGGGGTCGGTCAGTCGACCGAGGAAGAGCAGGGCGCCGGTGCGGGAGTCGCGGATGAAGAAGAGAAAGGGGTGGTCGGCATGGAAGGGGGTCCCCGGGGCGCTCCTGCTCTTTCGCATGATGAGGGCGGTGGCGGCGGCGGCCTCGGTGCCCTGCTCGTTCACCTCGATGAAGGCCTTGTGGACGGCTTCGCTGATGGAGGCGCCGCCGGTGCCTGGGCCGGTCATGCCGCTGAAGTCGGCCTGACCCCCCTGCCAGGCACGCCGCATGCCCAGGGCCTCCAGGTGGGTGCGCAGCGAGACTGGGCTGGCGGGCTCGATGCGAAAGCGGGGCAGCTGCAGGTCCACCCGCTGGGGGGTGGCCTCGGCCAGCGCCGCCTCCAACACCGCGGCGTCGAGGCCCTGCTCCGCCGCCGGCAGGCCATCGGCGGCGTCGGGCAGCACGATCACCATCGACAGCGCCCCGCCCGCATAGGGCAGCTCGATCAGGGTGGCGGCGTTCCCCATGCGCCCCAGGCGAAAGGAGCCGGTCTGCCGCATCATCGGCACCTCTCGCGGGCCGCTGGGGCTCGCGAAGGGGGCCGGCTGGGTGGCCTGTGGCCTGAAGGGCTGGGCCCAGGCGGCCTTGAGGTAGATCGCGTTCACCAGCACGAGGTCGGTGCCAGCGGTGATGTGCCGGGGCGCCAGCAGCTCTTCGATGCGCTGGTGGGTCTGGTCGCTCACCCACTGGTTGATGTGGAGCCGGCTGCCCGCCGGGTCGCCGGCGAAGTCGAGCTGCTCCAGCGGGGCGGCGAGCTGCTCGGCGCAGAGCGACACAAAGGCGGGATCGAGGTGCAGGGTGCGCGCCGCAAAGAGGCGGTTGGCCACCGCCAGGGTGGCCTCGCCCGGCGTGTTCCAGGCGCGGAGCTGGTCGCCCGCGGCTTGAATCGCTGCGTCGGGTGGGCCCGAGATCCCCAACACCTGGGCCATCTCGGTGGCTGTCTCGCCCCGTGCGCCGGCCCAGGCCATCGTAAAGGCCACCTGAACGCTGGCCGGCGCGTAGACCAGGTTGCCAGGAGTCTGGGCGAGCTGGCCGTAGAGCCGGAGCGCGAAGGAGCCGTCTGCCGCGGCGGGGGCCTGCGCGGCGTGGGAGGGCGGCGCGGGAGGGGCGGACGGCGCGTCGGGGTTGCAAGAGAGCGCAAGGAGGGCGGCACAAAGGAGGCGAGGGCGCATGGGGGCTCCAAGGGGCGCGGCCGGGCGGCGGCGATCCATGGCCGCAACGCCCTCGCCGGGCGGGCCTTACGGGTGTGCGCTGGGCCTGTGTAAGAGGGCACCCCTCGTCGATGAGGGTTCACCCCTCGTCGATGAGCATTCACCCCTCACGCACGAGGGTACCCCCCCTCGTCGATGAGCATTCACCCCTCACGCACGAGGGTACCCCCCCTCGTCGATGAGCATTCACCCCTCGTCGATGAGGGTTGCCCGGGCTCGCTTCAGCCGACCCCAGCGCTGGGCAGGTCGGGGCGGCGGCGCGGGCGCTGTGATCCGGCGTCGTCGGCGCTCTTTGTCCCGAAAGGCGGGCCTGGATCGCACCGCCGCGTTGGCTCCTCTCGATCACGCCGGCCCGCCGAGCTCGGCGACCGGTCGATCCACCGCCAGCGCCCTCCTGCTCGTCGATGAACCGATGGCAACCTTGTCCCGCGCCGCCCTGCTCTTTGCGGAGATCGAAGCGCGCCTGGCTGCCCAGGTGGCCGGACCTTGGGGGGCGGTGTACGCTTCGCCGATGCAGGAGCTCCCGTCTCGTCTTTCGAGGATGCCAGGATGGAAGGGATTGCGCAGACCGCGCCAGAGAGCGCTGCCCGGTCTACCCTCCACGGCCGGAAAGGTCTGGGCGCCGCGACCCTGCCCGAAGGAAGCCGCTCGACCGCCGGCGGCGCTGGCCCCGGGCTGGCGGTGGGCGGCGACCTGACCGCGGTGCTCTCGGCGATGCCGGTGAATCCGGCGCCGCTGGGCGCTGCGCTGCGCTGCCCCTGCCCCACCACCGCGCTGACCCCGCCGCCGACCGAGGTGCCGGGCGCCTGCCAGTTCGGCTTCGTGTAGCCCCCGCCTGACCGGAGCGACCCATGAACCCGCCCCCACCCGTCTCCCCCGAAGAAGCCGCCCTGGCCGGCGCCCCCGACGCCAGCCTGATCGCCCGCACCGGCGCCGACTGGGCCACCTGGCTGGCCCGCATCGACGCCTGGGGCGGCGCCAGCGCCAGCCACACGGCCATCGCCGCCTGGGTGGGCCCACAGGTGCAGAATGACGATGGCAAGGGCTTTTGGTGGGCCCAGGCCATCACCGTGGGCTACGAGCGCCTGCGGGGCCGGCGGTTGCTCGGCCAGACCTGCGACGGCCAGTGGGCCGCCTCGAAGTCGGTGACGGTGCCCGGCTCGGTGGCCGAGGTCCGGGCCCTGATGCTCGATCCCGCCCGCCTCGCCGACTGGGCGCCGCCGGGGCTGCAGCCCCGGCCCGCCGGGGCGGCCCGCTCGGTGCGCTACACCGATGCCGAGGGCAATACGGTCTCGGCCTGGCTCACCGAGAAGCCCGGCCCCCGCTGCGCCATCGGCCTTCAGGTGGAGGGGCTGCCCAGCGCCGAGGCCCGCGACGCCGCCAAGGCGGCCTGGACGGAGCACCTGGGCGCCCTCAAGGCCCTGCTCACGGCCTCGGCGACTCTGCCCGCCGCCAGCGGTGAATGAGGTCGAGGAGGGCGGCGCTGTCGATCGGCTTGCTGGTGACCGCCTGGGCCCCCATCGCTAACAGTTGGCGGTCGGACAGGTCGCCGTATCCCGTCAAGAAGACAAAGGGGGGCGGCTCGGGCTGGCCTTGCCTCACCGTCTGAAGCAGGGTTGGCCCATCCATCACCGGCATCCGCACATCACAGAGCACGAGGTCAAATACTCGCTCGGCGAGGCGCAGGAGCGCCACGGAGCCATTCTCCGCTGTGTGGACCTCAAAGCCCTTGATTCGGAGGAGGCGGGCCACGGCCCGCAGCAGAAGCGGCTCATCATCGACCAGGAGCAGACAGGGCGGGCCCTCTGCAGCCTTTTCAGGCGCCGTCGACACGGGGCAGCTCCGCGAGGAAGGTGGTGTGAGGAGCATCGACACAATGAAGCAGCCGGCCCCCATCGCGCGCCGCGAGGCCCTGGGCGATGGTGAGGCCCATCCCGCTGCCGGGTCCCGCCCGCGTGACGTTGACAAAGGGCGTGTGGCTGTGAAGAGACAGACCCGCCGGCAGGCCGGGCCCGCCGTCGACCACGCGCAGCGCGATCACCGCGCCCTGTCGGCTGGCCTCGACGCGCACCCAGGGTTGGCCCTGTCGGGCGGCCGCCAGCGCGTTGTTGACGAGGTTGAGCAGGATGTGCAGCACCTCGGCCGGCCGCCCCAGAACAGCGTCGCCGTCGGTCTGATCGACGATGGAGAGTGACACGCCCAGGCTCTCGACCCGCGAGCGGCTCAAGGCCTCCAGCTCCGCCAGGGTCCGACCCACGATCACCGGCTCGGGGGGATCGTGTCGGGTGTCTCGAGACAGGGTGCGCAGCGCCCGGGTAATGGCGGCGGCCCGGCGGGCGGTGGCGGCGATGGCGGTGATGGACTCGCGCACCGAGACGGTGTCGCCCGCCTCGATGGAGAGCTCGGCCGCTTCGGCCTCGGCGAGGATGATCTGCAAGGGCGAGTTGATCTCGTGGCTCAGCCCCCCCGCGAAGAGCGCCAGGGAGGAGACCCGGGTCTGTCTCGCCCGCTCCACCTCTTGGCGCTGGCGCACCGAAGCGGTGACGTCTTCGGTCCAGAAGAGGGCGCCGCCCAACTGACCGTCCACCCGGCGCCAGGGCCGGATCTCCCACCGCAAGAACCGCTCCTCGTCGCTGGGCTGCACAAAACACTCCTCATCGGAGGAGGAGGTCAGGCCGCCCAGCGCCTCGAGCAAGGCCCGGCGCCAGCGGCCGTCGGGCAGCAGTTCGTCAATCGACTGGCCCACCCGCGGGTGCGGCGACAGGCGCTGATCGAGGCTCCACTGCGGGCTCAGCGCCAGCAGGCGGAGTTGGGCGTCGAACATCGCCACGCCGGCCGGCAGGTTGGCGATCAGATCCTGCAGGAGCTGCCCCTGCCGGGAGAGCACCGACCGGGCCTGCTCGGTGGCCGTGACGTCGAAGTGGGTGCCGGTGAAGCGGATGGGCTGGCCGGCGGCGTCGCGCTCGGCGATGCGGCCCCGATCGAGGATGTAGATCCAGCGCCCGTCGGCGTGGCGCATGCGGTGGATGTTCTCGTAGCGCTCCACGCGCCCGTCGAGGTGCAGCTGGATGTCGGCATAGCAGCCCGCGAGGTCGTCGGGGTGCACCCGGCTCGACCAGGTCTGGAGCTCCATCGGCGTCGTGGCGTGCTCCAACCCCAACATCTCGCACCAGCGGCGGTCGAACTGCACGCTGTTGTCGCGCAGGTCCCAGTCCCAGATGCCGAGATCGGTACCATCCAGCGCCAGGGTGAGCCGGTCGATGAGCTGCTCGGGGCTCAGGTTGTCGAGGAATTCCTTGAGACCGCTCATCGGGATGGCTCCGCCGGGGCGCTGCGAGGTGGGGCATCCTGCCTTCGGATGGCACATGGCAGGGCTGAAGGAAAAGCGGCGATTCACGCACGGGCTGGTGTGGGGGTATCGCGCTCGGTAGGGTGGCCAAATGCCAACCGCCCACTTCGTCGCTCTCTTCCTGCTGGCGCCGCTGACCGCCTGCGGCGCCCCCAAGGGCGAGGGCCCTCGCCGCTGCAACGGCAGCGCCGCCGCCTGCGAGCGCCGCCTCGATGAGATCACCGTCGCCGGCGCCCACAACGCCATGTCCAACGCCGAGGAGGGCTGGCTCTTCCCCAACCAGAGCTGGAGTGTGCAGCGCCAGCTTGGCGCCGGCGTGCGTGGCCTCAACCTCGATGTCTACGACGAAGGCGGCGTGGCCACCCTCTGTCATGGCTACTGTTCGCTCGGCAGCGAGCCCCTGGTCGACCTCCTCCTACGGGTGAACGAGTTCCTCGACGAAGAGCCCGATGAGGTGCTGCTCCTCACCTTCGAGGCCTACGCCAGCCCCGCCCTCGTCGAGGCCGCCTTCCGTGAGAGCGGCCTGCGCTCGCGGGTGATCTCCCCCGACGGCCCCGACTGGCCCACGCTCGACGCCCTGGTGGAGGCCGATCAGCGCGTCGCCGTCTGGGCCAGCGACGGGGGCGGCGACGCCGGCTGGTACCGCGATCAGTGGACGGACTGGGTCGACAACCCCTACGCCGTGGCGCGCGACGAGGCACTCCCCTGCGAGGCCGATCGTGGCCAGCCCAGCAACCCCTTCTTCAACCTCAACCACTTCATCACCGACCCGGTCGCCAGCGCCGAAGACGCCGCCCTCGTCAACGCCGCCGCCGTGTTGACCGAGCACATCGATCGCTGCACGGCCGAGATCGGGC
>JBEIQK010000455.1:0-5362 GCA_040376505.1 Alphaproteobacteria bacterium
CCACCGAGGCCCGCGCCGCCCTGCAGGCCCTGGCCGCCGGCGCCCCGCACCCCGCCCTGATCGGCCCCGCCAGCGCCGAGGGCGGCCGGGTGTGGGTCTACAGCGGCATGGGCCCCCAGTGGCCCGGGATGGGCGCCGCGCTGTACGCCGAGGAGCCCGTCTTCGCCGAGGCCATCGACGAGGCCGACGCCCACTTCGTCGCCCTCGCCGGCTGGTCGATCAAGGCCGCGCTGCTCGCCCCCGCCGATCGCTGGCCCAATTCCATCGCCCAGCCGGCCAACCTGTTGCTCCAGGTGGGCCTCACCCGCCTCCTGCGCGCCCAGGGTGCCGCCCCCGACGCCCTCCTCGGCCATTCGGTGGGCGAGGTCGCCGCCGCCTGGGCCGCCGGCTGCCTGACCCTGGCCGAGGCCGTCGCGGTCGCCTTTCACCGCAGCCGCCTGCAACAGCGCGCCGCCGGCCAAGGCGGGATGCTGGCCCTGGGCTGCAGCCGGGCCGAGGCCGAGGACCGCATCGCCGCCGCGGGCCTTGGGCTGGTCGTCGCCGCCGACAACGCGCCGCAGATGGTCACCCTCGCCGGCCCCGAGGCCGACCTCACCGCCTTCGCCGAGAAGGCCGAGGCCGCCGGCCTCTTCGCCCGGTCTGTTCGCGTAGAGGTGCCCTACCACTCACCCGCCATGGAGCCCTTGCGCGACGAGCTGCTGGCCTCCCTCGCCCATCTGCAGTCCAAGGCCCCCCAGGTGCCGCTCTTCTCCACCCTCACTGGCGCTCCCGTCACCGGCCCCACCCACGACGCCGACTACTGGTGGCGCAACACCCGCGCCCCCGTGCGCCTCCTCGACGCCACCCGCGCCGCCCTCCACGACGGCCACCGCACCTTCGTCGAGCTCGGCCCGCACCCCGCGCTCGGCCCCTCGGTCGCCGCCACCCTCGCCGCCCAGGGCCTGCGTGGACAGACCCTGCACGCCCAGCGCCGCGATCGGCCCGGCCTGCTCACCTTCCGCCGCGCCCAGGCCGCCGCCTGGACTCTTGGACAGACCCTCGACTGGGCCCAACTCGCCCCGCGCGGCCGCGCAGTCGCCCTGCCGCCCACCGCCTTTCAGCGCAGCCACCACCAGGCCGAGACCCCCAGCGCCCGCCTCCTGCGCCTGGGCGATCCCGAGGCCCACCCCCTCCTCGCCCAGCGCGCCGACAGCCCCGAGCCCGCCTGGACCACCCGCCTCGCCGGCCCCCACCTACGCTACCTGCGCGATCACGAGGTGGACGGTGCCGTGGTGCTGCCCGGCGCCGCCTTCATCGAGGCCGCCCTGGCCGCCAGCCTGCGCCTGCACGGCGAGGCCCAGGTCGAGGATCTCAGCTTCGATGCCGCCCTGGTGCTGCCGCCCGGCCAGGCCATCGACCTGCGTCTCGACGTCTCGGCCGACCGTCTGCGCATCCACAGCCGGGTGGGCGCCTCACCCTGGAGCCCAAACGCCCAGGCCCGCCTGCGCCCCAAGGCCCGCTACCAGCCCGCCGCCCTGCCCCCCGCCGGGCACGGCCGGCCCCAGGACGTCCCCGCGCTGTACGCCGGTCTCCAGGCCCGGGGGCTGCGCTATGGCCCCGCCTTTCGCACCGTTCGCGCCCTGTGGACAGAGGGCAACCACCTGCGCGCCCGGCTCTCCACCGAGGCCGACACCACCGGCTACCTGCTGCACCCCACCCTGCTCGACGGCGCCCTTCAATGCCTCGTCGCCCTCGCCGGCTCCACCGTCCAGGCCGCCGTGCTGCCCCTGGGCGTGGCGCGGGTGCGCTGCCAGGGCCCCGTTGGCCCCGAAGTCGAGGTCCACGCCACCCTGCGGGCCACGGGCCCCGACCGCTGGGAGGGCGATCTGCTGCTGATCTCCGGCGGCGCCGTGCAGGCCGAGCTTCGCGGCCTGCGGTGCGGGCTCGCCTTGCGCCGCGAGCTCGGCGAGGCCTTTGTGTCGGACTGGATCCCCCAGTCGCCTCCCCCTGCCGCCCACTCCAAGGTCGCCCTCCTCTGTCTGCGACCCGGCGCCACCCTGCCTGCACTCCCGCCGACGGAGACCCTGATCCTCGATGTACAGACCGCCGAGGACCCGGTCGCCCCCTGCCTCCTCCTCCACGCCGCCCTGCGCGCCGCCGAAGACCAGGGCGTGGGCCGGGTGCTGGTGCAAACCCAGTCCGGCCTCTGTCTTCACCCCGGGGAGGCCGCCTCCCCCGCCGCCGCCGCCCTGCACGGGCTCCTGCGCGTGGCGATGAACGAGCGCCCCGCCTTGCAGCTCCAGCTCCTCGACGTCGACCAGCCCGATGAGGCCCTCGCCGCCGCGCTGATCACCGCACCCCGCCACGAAGAGGAGCTGGCCCTGCGCCAGGGCCGCCTCTACGCCCGCCGCATCCGCCGCGCCCCCACCCTGCCGCCCGCCCAGCCCGACCGCCCTGCCGAGGGCCGGCCGATGGCCCTGGAGATCGGCCAGCCCGGCCGCCTCGACAGCCTGCGCTGGCGGCACACTCCACGCCGCCCGCCCGGCCCCGGCGAGGTGGAGATCGCCGTGGAGGCTGCCTCCCTCAACTTCAAGGACGTGATGAAGGCGATGGGCCTGCTCGGCGCCGCCGCCCTGGAAAAAGCCTACCTCGGCCAGGGCCTCGGCCTGGAGGCCACCGGCCGCGTGGTCTCCGCCGGCCCCGACAGCCCCTTTGCCCCCGGCGAGGCCGTCTTCGCCTATGTCGGCGGGGCCCTGCGCAGCCATGTCACCGTAGACCATCGCTTTGTGGTGCGGCGCCCCGCCAACGTCGACGCCGCCGCCGGCGCCTCGATGTTTGTTTTTCTCACCGCCTGGTATGCCCTCGTTCACCAGGCCCGCCTCGCCCCCGGCGAGACGGTGCTCATCCACTCCGCCGCCGGCGGGGTCGGCCTCGCCGCCCTCCAGATCGCCCGCCACCTCGGCGCCACCGTCTACGCCACCGCCGGCACCTCCGACAAGCGCGAGGCCCTGCGGCAGATGGGCCTCACCCACATCTATGACAGTCGCACCCTCGACTTCGCCGCCGCCCTGCGCGCCGACACCAAGGGACAGGGCGTCGACGTCGTGCTCAATTCCCTCAGCGGCCCCGCCCTGGAGGAGAGCCTGTCGCTCGTCGCGCCGGGTGGTCGCTTCATCGAGCTCGGCAAGCAGGACCTCACCGCCGATCGGGGCCTCGGCCTCGCCGCCTTCAACCGCTCGATCTCCCTGCACGCCGTCGATCTCGACCGCCTCGCCACCGAGCGCCCCGGCTGGTTCGCCCCGGTCGCCCAGGCCGTCGCCGACGCCTTCGCCGACGGCCGGCTGCGCCCCTTGCCCACCCAGACCTTCGCCGCCGACGAGGCCGCCGCCGCCTTTCGCGCCCTGGCCTCGGGCGGGCTCCTCGGCAAGGCCGTGCTGGTGCCCCAGGGCGCCGTCTCCCTGGCCCCTGCGCGGCCTGCCCCCATCGGCCCCGGCGCCTGGCTCCTCACCGGCGGCCTCGGCGGCTTTGGCCTGCGCGCCGCCGCCGCCCTGGTCGCCCGCGGGGTGCGGCGCCTCGTCCTCGCCGGACGCCGCGGCGCCGTCGACCCCGCCGATCAGCCCCTTGTAGCGGCCCTGCGCGCCCAGGGCGCCGCGATCACCGAGGTCGCCCTCGACGTCACCGACGCCGCCGCCGTCTCTCGCCTCGTGAACACAATCCCCGACCTGCGCGGCCTGCTGCACGCCGCGATGGAGCTGGCCGACGCCCCCTGGGAGGATCTGCGCCCGGCCGACCTTGACCGCGCCCTCGGCGCCAAGGCGCGCGGCGCCCTCCACCTGCACGCCGCCACCGCCGGCCTGCCCCTCGATCACTTCGTGCTGATGGGCTCTTTCTCGGCCCAGTTGGGCAACCCCGGCCAGGCCGCCTATGCCGCCGCCAACGCCGCCCTGGACGGCCTCGCCTGGGCCCGCGCCGCCGCGGGCCTGCCCGCCACCTGTGTCTCCTTTGGCCCCCTGGCCGAGGCCGGCGTGGTGGCCCGCGACCCCGCCCTGGCCGCCCACCTGCACACCCTCGGCGTAAGTCCCCTGCCCCCCGAGGCCGCCTTCGCCCACCTCGACCGGGCGCTGGCCGCCGGCAGCCCGGCCGTCACCGTGGCCCAGATCGACTGGGATCAGTGGGCCGAGGCCGTGCCCGGCAGCGGATGGCAGCGCCTCGATGGCCTGCGCCGCGCCGAGGCCCGGGCCGCCTCCACCGGCGAAGGCCCCGACCCCGCCGCCGCCCTGATGGCCGCCGCCGCGCAGGTCTTTCGCGCCGAGGCCGCCACCCTCGACCCCAGCCGCAGCCTGCGCGATCAGGGCCTGGACTCCATCCTCGCCGTAGAGCTGGCCACCGAGCTTGGCGCCCGCCTGGGCCGCCCCGTCTCGGCGATGGCCCTGCTCGCCGGCCGCAGCCTCGCCGACCTCGCCCGCTCCCTCGGGGGCACACCATCGGCGGCCCCGGGGCTGCGCCTGCGCGACCGCATCTGTGTCACCGCCCCCTATTTCTCTCTCACCGACCTCACCGTTCAGGGCGACCGTCTCCAGGCCCTGGTCGTTCCCGACGGCCTCGCCCACCCCGAAGGCAGCCCCGTGCCGGCCAGCGAGGTGGGCCGGCACCTCGCGATCCTGGGCTCCCTCGCCGCCGCCCAGGCCTGGCCCGAAGGCGGCCGGATGGCCTTTCCTGTCGCCCGCGCCAACCTCACCGTCGTGGACGGTCTCCCCCTGCCCCCGGGCGCCCGCTGCCGCGTGGAGGCCCGGGCCCTGTCGGTCGACCGCACCCGCGGCACCGCCACCGCCGAGGGCTGGATGTGGGGCCCCGACGGCGCCCTCGTGGGCCAGCTCACGGTGACCTACCATGTGCTGCCCCACGCCGGCTTTGTGTCGATGTTCGCCGCCCACGCCGCCCCCACCGCCGAGGCCCAGCCGGGCTCACCCTACGCCGAGGTCGCCCCCCTGCCGCCGGTGCAGCGCGCGGGCGAAGCGGTGCGGGTGACCCTGCCGCCGGTTGCCGTGGCGGACTGTGCAGGACACTTCGCCGGCCTGCCGGCGATGCCGGTGGCCATCCTGGGCCGAGCGGCCTTGGGCCTCGTGCGGGCGGCCGACCCGGCTTTTGTGTTGGGTGTGGCCGAGGTCGAGGCCTTGCGCTTTGCCTGGGCGGGGGCGGTGATCACGCTGGAGGCCACGCCTTCGGCGGAGGGCTGGAGGGTGGAAGGGAGCGTGGACGGTTCGGCGATCGCGCGCTGGAGTCTGCAGCCGCGGAGGTGAACGGTCAGGCGTCGCGGCGCCGGACCTTGGCCGATGGGGGCTCCGGGGTGGCGACGCGGGCTTCGGCCTTGAGGCGAGCCGGG
>JBEIQK010001081.1:0-1775 GCA_040376505.1 Alphaproteobacteria bacterium
AGCGATGACATCGGTCTGCCCGGCCATTCCCTCCTCCTCTTCGCCGAGGGCAGGGTCTGGCAGGCCGGCGAGGCCCGCCTTGCCGAGGGTGAGTCCTTGCGGCTGCAGGCCGGCGTGATGGAGCTGCACCTCGTCCACAGCCCCGCCTTCCGACCCGAGCGGCCCTGGGGGGCCCACCTCGACGGCCGCCTCGTCGCGGCCCTGCTCCTCTGTTTGGGGCTCGCCGCCTATGTCGATGCCGCCCGGGCCGGCGACGAGACCACGGCGCCCACCCCCTCGCCCTACCTGCGCTACCTCGCCGAGCACAGAGACGGTGCCAGCCGCTTCGACGAGGCCGGCGCCGCCCAGGCCGCCTACACCGCCGGAGACTTCGCCGCCGCGGTGGCTGCCCAGGGCGGGCGCGATCCGCGATCGATCGAGGCCCTGCGGGCGCGGCGCCGGGCCGGCCTGGCCTTGCCCACCGAGGTGGCCGACGGCGCCTTGGAACGCGCCGAGGCAGCCCTTTGGGCCCTCGATCACGGCGACCCTGACGCCGGCGCCGGCCTCCTCGATGAGGCCCTCGCCGCCGGCCTCCCCGACGGCCCGGCCGATCGCATCGAGGCCCAGATCCTGGCCCGGCGCGGCGACCTGCCCACCGCCCGTCAGCGCCTGACCGCCGCGATCCGCGCCTGGGATCGCCAACTCCCCGCCGAGCAGCAGGAGCTCTTCTTCGACCTCGCCCTGGCCCCCAGCCTGCAAGCCCTGCGACAGGACGGCTCGATCGAGCAGATCCTGCGCCTCCACGGCCTCGCCCAGGACCCGCTCACGGCGGTGGGATTTCTGCCGCGGCCTTGAGGGCAGGGGGGCGGCCGTGCTAGCCCACGGGTCATGCCCAACCCCCGCACCGCTGTCTACGCCGGGTCCTTCGATCCGGTCACCAATGGCCACCTCGACATCGTGCGGCGGGCCTGCGGCCTCTTCGACCGCGTGGTCGTCGCCGTCGGCCACAACCCCTCCAAGCGCACCACCTTGAGCCTGGAGAGCCGCATGGCCGTGCTGCGCGCGGTCACCGCCGACCTGCCCGGCGTGGAGGTCGACACCTTCAGCGGCCTGCTGGTGGACTACTGCCAGAAGGCGGGCGCCACCGCCATCGTGCGCGGACTGCGGGCGGTCACCGACTTTGAGTTCGAGTTCAAGATCGGCCTCGCCAACATGGACATGGCGCCCCAGGTGCAGACCGTCTTCCTGCTCACCGACCCGAGCTGGATCTTCGTGTCGAGCTCGCTCGTGCGCGAGATCGCGATGAACGGGGGCGACGTGTCGCGCTACCTGCCCGGCCCGGCGCACGCCGCCCTGATGGAGGCCCTGCGGGCGCGCTGATCGTCAGCGCAGCAGGCGACGCGACAGGGCCTCGGCGGCGCGCAGGAGCGCGGACTGGTGCCAGCTCAAGAAGCTGCCGCCGCCAAAGGGGTTCATCACCTCGATCACGCCGAAGACGCGCCCCTCGGTGACCAGGGGCACCGCGAGGAGCCCGCGGGTGACGTAGCCCGTCAGGTGCTCCACACGCCGATCGTGGGCCGGGCTCTGCCGGGCGTCGCGCAGCACCGCCGGTCGGCCCTCCAGGCGCACCTGGCCGGCGATGCCGGCCGCCTCGGGCAAGGTGAAGCCCAGCAGGGCCGCCGCCTTGGGCCCGCGCACGGCGACGAACTCAAAGGCGGCCAGGGCCGGCCGGTGGAGCAGCACAGCGGCGCTCTCGGCGGGAACGGCGGCGAGCACGCGATCGAGGCAGCGGCCGC
>JBEIQK010000952.1:0-2284 GCA_040376505.1 Alphaproteobacteria bacterium
GCGCCGACGACGCGGCGCCGAGGTGGCGACGACCTCGGTGGTCGGCGGCTCAACCGGGATGCCCACGCCGATGGGCGAGGCGAGCACCATGTCGGCGCTGCCGATCGCGCCAGCAAGGCTGAAAGAAGGCGACGCGCCGATCTCGCCGATCTGCCGCCGCTCGACCGCACGCAGCCGCGTCGACCCGTGCTCGGCCAGGAAGCGCGCGAGGCGCTGCTCACGGCGACGCCGGGCGGTCGCCAGCTTCATCATGTGGCGGTGGTAGGGCCGGATGGACAGGTAGACCATGTCCAGGGCGCGATCGGCGCCCCCAACCGGATCAGTGGGGACCCACGGATCTTCCAGGCCGAGACGCGCGTAGAACGCCGGCGTGAAGCCCAACTGCGGGCGCCGCACCATTCGCTTCTCGACCCGCGCTGCCATCCCCTCACCGGGGACTCGCCGATTCTGGCCTTCCATGACTCCGCCTCCTCCGGCTTCGCCGGGGTCCTAGCTGACGTAGATGCCGTGGTGCGCGAGCTCGATCATCTCGATGGCCAGCTCGGAAGCGGCGGACGAGAAGCTGGGGCCTTCCCAGGCGATGGGCCAGGCATCCACGAAGTGGTAGCGCCGCACGACCTGCATCTGGTTGTTCTTCACCACGATGGAGCCGTTGAGCCGGCTCGACCGGTCGAAGGCGTCCATCAGGATCATGTCGCGCCAGGCGAGCAGGGTGGTGTCGCCGCTCACGCCGTAGCGAAGCTGGATGTTCTCCCACTTGGACTGCCCGGGGAGCTTGTGGACGGCGTGGTTCGTGCCGCCTTCCTGGATCTCGAAGGTCTCGGTGCTGGTCTTGAGACCCGAGCACTCCATGAAGTGCGCGATCTCCTGACCATCGACCTCCAGCGCGAAGATGTAGTTGCCCTCGGGATCGCCGATGGGCGCGCTGTTGGTGCGGGTCTGGAAGCTGGCGCTCGCCTTGATGCTCCACGAGCGCGCACCGACCGACACCGCGACCGCCGCGGCGATCGTCGGCTGACCGCCGCTGCGACCCTTGCCTGCGCCGACCCAACTGGCCGGGCTGCTGATGGTGGGCTGGCTTCCGCCGCGCCCGCCGCCTGCGCCAGCCCCGCCCTCACCGGGCACCGAGGGCTGACCCGGCAGCCGTCCTCCGCCTCGTCCACGCCAATCTGCCATCAGACACCTCCAGCGAGCGGATCTCCACCGATGCGCAGGTCGACCACGATGTGTTCGACCATTCCGACGGGCCTCATGCGAACCTGCACGTTGACCTGCCCGGCATCCCGCAACGCGGGGAGATTGGTTTCTGCGTCGCACTTCACAGCGAAATCTTCTCCGGGTTGACGCCCGGTGAGCAGACCTGCGGAGGCGAATTCACCCAATCGAAACATTACGTCTCGCTCGAGAACGTCCCACAGATGCGGATTGTTGGTCTCAAAGACCGCCCATTCGCTGTCTCGGCGGAGCTGCTCCATGACCATGTTGAGGATCCGCCGCGAGTTCACGTACTGGAAGGGCCCCTCGATGATCAGGGTGCGCGCCCCGAAGGCCACCACGCCGCGCCCAGGCTGAACCACGAGGGGGTTGATCGCCGCCTCGGCCAGCTCGCCGGCTTCTTCCCACGGAAGGTCAACCTCGGTGTGCGTGACGCCCTGGATCGGGATGTTGGCCGGCGGCCACCCAACGCCGAAGGGGCGGCGCGACAGCTCGCTGTGGGCGAAGGTGCCCGCCACGGCGCCCGAAGGCGGGAAGATGTCATCGCCTTGCAGCAGCCAGGGGTAGTACAGCGCGCCGAAGGACCGGGTGGCCTGGTTGCGCATCCGGAAGCCCTCGACCCAGCGCCGGAGAGCCTCTCCGTGCAGGCCGCGTGGGCAGTCCATGATCAAAAAGCGGTTGTTCATCTCTCGGCAGTGAGCGAGGAGCTCCTCGTAGAGGACCTCCGCATCGGCGTGTACTGCGCCGTTCCGACGCACCTCACAGCGCAGGTAGGCTGCGGCGGGCACGATCAGGATGCCGATCTCATCTTCGTTTCGAAGACGGTCGTACAAGGGGCCCAGGACGCCAAGAATCGCCGATGGCGCACGGATGTCTTCATCACTCTGGATGCAAACACCGAACAGATGGGCGGTGTCGCCGCCGTTGGCGAAGAAGCAGCGCACGGCCCGACGCGAGGCGGGGTCGAAGAGGTCGCGATCGGGGTGACCCCACAGGTCCCCTTCCCTGCGAAGCACGATCTCCACGAAGTCGCCCGCCACCGCGCCCTCCGGCCACCGGCGCTTCTGGA
>JBEIQK010000171.1:0-9996 GCA_040376505.1 Alphaproteobacteria bacterium
ATCGTGAAATGACCGACGTCCTTGTCACCTTGCTAAGCTGTCGACCCAGTTGACCAGGAGCGCGTTGTGGGCATCTCCGTTGGCATCGATCTCGGGACCTCCAATTCCGTCGTCGCCACCGTGCGCGACGGGGTGGCGATGGTGTTGGCCGACCCGGAAGGGCGGCGCATTCACCCCTCCTATGTGGCCTTTGGGTATGGCCACTCGGTGGTCGTCGGGCACCGCGCCCGCCAGCAGCTCAGCTATGCGCCGGAGAACACCGTCTTCTCGGCCAAGCGCCTGATCGGGCGCCGCTACCGCTCCGATGAGGTCGATCGGGTGCGGCGGATGGTCAGTTGGGGTGTGGCCGAGGGCCCCCACGGCGAGGCCCGCGTGCGCGTGCAGGGCAAGGTCTACGCCATCCCCGAGATCAGCGCCCACGTGCTCTCCCACATGAAGAAGGTGGCCGAGTCGGCCACCGGCGAGACGGTCGACGGCGCGGTCATCACGGTGCCGGCCTACTTCAACGATCAGCAGCGCCAGGCCACACGCGACGCCGCCACCATCGCGGGGCTCAACTGTCTGCGCATCATCAACGAGCCCACCGCCGCCGCCCTGGCCTATGGCTTCAACCAGAGCAAGCGCCAGCACATCGCCGTCTATGACCTCGGCGGCGGCACCTTCGACATCAGCGTGCTGCGCATCGACGATGACATCTTCGAGGTAATATCCACCAACGGCGACACCATCCTCGGCGGCCACCACTAAGACACCGTCATCGCCGACCACCTCATCGCCCAGATGGCCGAGACCACCGGCGTCGACGTCTCGGGCAACCACGCCGCCCGCACCAAGCTGCGCGAGGCCGCCGAGCGGGCCAAGTGCGCGCTCACCGACAACGAAGCGGTCGAGGTCAAGGTGCCGGGGCTCGCCCGCGACGCCCAGGGCAACCCGGTGGGCCTCACCACCCGCCTCACCCGGGCCACCGTCAGCCGCTACGTGATGCCGCTCATCCAGCGCACCTTCCAGGTCTGCGACGACGCCATCTCCGCCGCAGGCCTCAGCCCCGCCCAGATCGACAGCGTGCTGCTCGTCGGCGGCATGACCCGCTTTCCGATGGTGCGGGAGGCGGTGGGCCACTACTTCAACAAGGTCGCCGTCGCCCACCTCAACCCCGACGAGGTGGTGGCCCAGGGTGCGGCCATCCAGGCCTTCAACCTCACCAGCTTCTCCGATGTGTCGGGCGCTGTGCTGCTCGACGTCACGCCCCAGACCCTGGGGGTGCGCACCGTCGGCGGCTTCGTCGAGGCCCTGATCCCGCGCAACACGCCGATCCCCACCGAGGCCACGAAGACCTTCCACACGGCCCACGACTTCCAAAAGACGGTGCGCATCCAGGTCTTTCAAGGCGAGAGCCGGATGGCCCAAGACAACGAGATGCTCGGCGAATTCGTGCTCGACGGCCTCCGCCCGGCCCCGCGCGGCGAGGTGAAGGTGCGCATCACCTTCGCCATCAACGCCGACGGCATCGTCAAGGTGCACGCCGAAGACGTCGGCACCGGCAAGGCCGTGGGCCTCACCATCGAGGCCAGCAGCAACATGTCGGCCGACGAGGTCAAGGCCGTCCAAACCCAGTTCGACGATCTCGGCTTTTAGGCCGAAAAGGAGCACCCATGGCCGTCGACCCGCGCCTCCGCATGCGCATCGAGGTGGAGGCGCTCCACGAGCTCCTCGCCGAGCTGGACTACTACCGGCTGCTCCAGGTGGAGCGGGCCTGCTCGCCCGACGACATCGGCAACGCCTTTCGCCGAGAGAGCCGACGCCTGCACCCCGATCGAATGAGCACCCTCGGCGACGGGGGGCTCGCCGCCAAGGCCAACGATGTGTACCGCCTCGTCAACGAGGGCTACCGCGTGCTCAAGGACCCCGAGCAGCGGGCGCGCTACGACCAGCTCCTGGCCGCCGGCAGCAACCGCATGAATGACGAGGCCAAGGACGCCGCCAAGGCCGACAAGAAGGCCGACGATCCCGAGGCCGCCGCCACCCATCCCAAGTCCGAGCGCTACTGGAAGATGGCCCTGCGCGATCTCAAGGAGAAGTCCTACAAGGCCGCCGTGATGAACATCAAGTTCGCGCTCACCTTCGAGCCCACCAACGAGACCTTCAAGGAGCACCTCAAGGTGGCCGAAGAGGCGCTGGCCGAGGCCGACAAGAAGAAAGAGAAGAACCCCTACAAGCTCCGCATCATGTAGGCCGCAGGCGGGCCCAGGCCGCTTCGGCCGCCCAGAGGGGCCCGAAGACGGCGGCCCCCAGGCCAGCCCGGGCCAGGGTGCCAAAGCGCGGGCCATGGCCGGCGAATTCCTCGGCGAAGACCCCCATCAGCGCAGGGTTCCGGCGCAAGAAGCGCTCGGTGGGCACGCGGGTCTGGCCGAAGAAGCTCCAGTACATGCCCAGGCGCCCCATCAAGTTGAGGCCCAGCTTGCTGCGCAGCACCTCGCCCTTCCAGCCGGCGAAGGTGAAGTCGCGGCGGGCGAAGGCATCCTGCACGGTGGTGGCGGCGAGCTTGCCGTAGGTGAGGGCCTGGGCGATGCCCTCGCCGGTGGCGATGTCGATGCCAGCAGCCTCTCCCACCAGCAGCACGCGCTCCTTGCTGATCGGCTCGTCGGGCGAGAAGCCCCGCTCGGCGAAGGGCTTGGCCTTGTAGCGCTTCATGTCGAGGCCCTTGGCCGCGAGGTAGGCGCGCAGGCGCTCGTGGACGTTCTCCTCGCCGAGGTTGCGGATGATGTAGACCCCGCGGCAGACCATCTTCTGGCCGCCAACCAGGGTGGGAAAGTCCCAGGCGTAGCCCTGCAGATCGCGGGCCATGGCGTCGAAGTGGATGGTGTCGCGCGGCGGATCGCCCTCCACTTCCTCGGTGTCCAGCTCGACCACCTGGGCCCGCAGCGACCCCCCGGAGAAGCCGGCGCTGCGCCGCACCGCACCGCCCACGCCGTCGGCGCCGATCACCACGCTGGCCTCGATCTCTTCGCCGCTGGCCAGCGTGAGGGTGACG
The DNA here is from genome assembly GCA_040376505.1 of Alphaproteobacteria bacterium. Lineage (GTDB taxonomy): Bacteria > Myxococcota_A > UBA796 > UBA796 > UBA2385 > JBEIQK01. The sequence goes on from JBEIQK010000171.1 coordinate 3,032, forward strand.
CCGTCGGCGTGGTGCCGCAGCTCTTTCACCGCGGCCCCCTCGCGCAGGGCCACGCCGCGGGCCACCACCGCCTGGGCGAGGCTGTGATCGAACTCGATGCGCCGCACCACGGCGCCAAAGTTGGGCTCCTCCACCCGCAGCCGCCCCTCGGGGAGCCCAAGGGTGACGGCGTGGATCGGCTCGTGCGGCACCGAGAGCGGCACGCCCAAGGCCGCCAGCAGATCGAGGCCGCGGGTGCCCACAGCGCCGGCGCAGTACTTCTCTCGCGGGTAGGTCGCCTTTTCGAGGATCAGCGTCTGCGCAGCGAGATCGGGGGCCTGGGCCGCGAGGTGCAGGGCGGTGGAGAGGCCGGCCGGGCCGCCGCCGACGATGACGAGGGGGTGCTTCATGGGGGGGCCGATCCGCAGCGAGGGGGGCTGTTCGAAATCTGGAGCGACAGGGGCCTAATCCGGTCTCTTTTTCCGAGCGCCACTCGTACACCTGCCACCGTGCTGCATTCATCCGCGTGGGCAGGAGCTCCCTCCCGCCGTTTCCCACCCAGCATGGAGCCTGTGCTTGGAGGCCTTCGATGGACGTGATGGAAGACTCGGACCTGCGGCGACGGCTTCGGGAAGCCGGCTTGCGCGTGACCCCCGCCCGGGTGGCGGTCCTGCGGCTGCTGGCCGAGCGCGGCACCCCGATGACCCACAGCGAGGTGGTGGAGCGCCTCAGCGATCGGGATTGGGACCGCACCACCCTGTTTCGCAACCTCGCCGACCTGTCGGAGGCCGGTCTTGTCCGTCGCACCGATCTGGGCGATCGCCTCTGGCGCTACGAGCACTGCGGCCGCGACGAGGCCTCGCTGGGCCGGCTGCCCTACTTCTCGTGCACGGCCTGTGGCTCGATCAGCCGCATCGCGGGCGTGACCCTGCAGCTCGACGAGCGCGGCGCCCTGCCCGCCTCGCTGCGCACCGGGCGCTACGACATCCAGCTCCGCGGGCGCTGCGACCGCTGTGATCAGGCGGCCTAGCCGGCGACCCGACCCTCCTGCGGCGCGGTAAGGGGCGGGGCATCGCGATGAGGCCCCGCATGAACCGCTCCTCCCTGGCCGTGGCGCTCCTCTCCCTTGTGCTCGTCGGCGGCCTCGCCCTGCGGGAGACCTCTTCGGAGAGCTCGACAGACGCGGCACCTTCGCTCCGTCGGGCGCCGCCGCCGCCGACGCCCGGCCCCTACGGCCTCGAAGAGGCGATCGCCAAGAAGGGGGATCGCAAGGCCTGGCGCAAGCGCTGGTTCAAGGAGATGCACCGGGCCGCCCCCGGCGTGGACTGGGCGGCGATGGACCGGGCCGACGGCCTCGCCCGCTTCGCCCGCCACCAGGCCCTGCGCGGCGCGCCGCCCCCCGACAGCGTCGGCGTCTGGGTGGAGCGCGGCAGCGACAACCAGGGCGGCCGGATGCACGCCGCCCGCCGCACCGCCGATGGCGCCACGATCTACGCCGGCAGCGCGCTCGGCGGGGTCTGGCGCGGCGCCGCCGATGGGAGCGGCTGGACGCCGATCGGCGATGCCCTCTACGGCGGCGCCCACCGCCTGCTCCTCGTCGATCGCGGAGCCGCCAGCCCACGGGTGCTGGCCGGCACCGAGGGCGGCCTGCTGCACTACACCGATGACGACGGCCTGAGCTGGCAGACCCCCTCTGGGCTGGAGGGGCTCACCAACCTGCGCCGGCTGATCCAGCGGCCCGAGCGCCCCGAGCAGGTCTTTCTGATCGGCCACAACGGCGCCGAGTGGGGCCTGTACCGCAGCGAAGATGGCGGGGCCGCCTGGAGCCGCCTGCGCGCGCTGCCAGCCGCCGATCCCGACCTGTGGACCTCCCGCCTCGAAGACGGCCCGCTCTACCTCGCCAGCGCCGGCGCCCTGCTCCGCAGCGAGGATGAGGGCGACACCTGGACGTCTGTCGGCACCTTCGGCGGGGAGGCCGCCCGGGCCGACCTCTGCGGGGTCGAGGCCGGCGGACCGACCCTCTACCTGGTGCGTGACGACGCCACCCTGCTGCGCAGCGACGATGCCGGCGCCACCTTCGTCGAGGCCGCCGCGCTCTCGGCCCTGGGCGGTGACTTCTGGGGCGTGATCGGCTGCTCGATCACCGATCCGCAGCTCGTCTTCCTCGGCGGCATGGAGCAGTGGGTCAGCCGCGACGGGGGGGCCACCGCCGCCAAGATCAACGACTGGTGGCTCTACTACTCGGCCTTTGGCGGCGACGAGCGCACAAAGCTGCACGCCGACACGATGGGGGTCGACATCCAGCCCAACGGCGCTGGGGGGGAGATCTGGTATCTGTCCACCGATGGGGGGCTCTACCAGTCCACCGATAAGCTCGCGACCGTCGAGAACCTCAGCCTGGACGGACTCCGGGTGAGCCAGTACTACGACGTCCACACCTCCTGGGCCAACCCCGAGCATGTGCTGGCCGGCGCCCAGGATCAGGGGTGGCAGCTCACCGCCTGGGCCGAGCAGGACGAGGACGAGCGGCTGGAGTTCTACCAGTCGATGAGCGGCGACTACGGCCACCTCACCAGCGGCGACGAGACCCACGCGATGGTCTTCTCCGTCTACCCCGGCGTGGTGCTGATCTCCAAGGGCGCAGACGAACCGCAGCTCCTCTGGGCCGACTTCCCCACCGGCGAGCGCATGGTGCCCTGGCTGCCGCCCATCCACGCCGATCCCACCGATCCCACCGTCTTCTTCTTCCCGGCCAGCGTGCTCTACCGCTACGAGCCCAACCGCGCGCTGGATACCTGGACCCCCTCTGTCTACAGTGAGGGACTGTCTCTGGGCGCCGACGAGTACATCAGCGCCCTGGCCTTCTCGCCCCGCAACCCCGAGCGCGCCTACCTCGCCACCAACCACGGCCGGGTCTACACCTCCAACGACAAGGCCCGCACCTGGGTCGAGGCCGACCGCCCCGGCCCCGATGAGAACTGGTACTACGGCCAGGCCATCGCGCCATCCTGGACAGAGCCCGACACCGTCACGATCGGCGGCTCGGGCTATGGCGAGCCCGCTGTGTATCGCAGCGAAGATGGTGGACAGACGATCTTCCCCTGGTCGGAAGGCCTGCCCGACACCCTGGTGTACAGCATGGTCGAGGCGATGGACGGCTCGGGCTGCGTCTTCGCCGGCACCTCCAACGCCGCCTGGGTGCGCTGCCCCGACGACGCCGAATGGGCAGAGATCACCGATCCCACCGCGCCGATCACGCTCTACTGGAGCGTTCACGCCCTGCCCCACGAGAACTCCCTGCGCTTTGGCACCTATGGCCGCGGCATCTGGGACTTCAAGATGGACACGCCGGCCTGCTACCCGGTGGTGGATGCCGATGGCGACAGCGTCTTCTGCCATGCGGACTGCGACGACACCAACGCCGCCGTCTCGCCCCTGGCCGAGGAGGTGCCCGAGGACGGCCTGGACAACGACTGCCAGGACGGCGACGCCACCCTCGATCCCGGCGGCGAGGTCGACGGCGCCGGCGAGGGCACAGCCGATGGAGCGGCCGAGGGCGAGGAAGCAGGCGAGCCGGTGGAGCCGAGCGTCGATGCCAAAAAGAGCGGCTGCGCCTGCACGCAGGGCGGAGGCGCCCCGGTTGGCGGGCTCGCGCTGATGGGCGGTCTGCTCGCGCTGGGCCTGCGGCGCCGTCGCGCTTGAAGACCGGGGCGCCGACAGGCTACAGCGGGGGCCGGAGGGCGCGCGTCATGCGGCATCACACCATCCTGCTGGGCCTGCTGCACCTCGGCTGCGCCGACGACGCGACGGGAGACAAGGGCCCGGGCGGCGCGGAGACCGGCCTGAACGTCGACAGCGGCGACAGCGCCGCCCCCAAGATTGGGCCGCAGTACTTCGCCGAGCTGGACGAAGACAAGGGCCGCCTGCCCGACGGCCTCGCGCTCTATGGCGACAACCTCTTCGTCACGATGGGCCCCACCGGCGAGATCTACAAGCTCGACTCCCGCGGGCGCGCCGGCGGCTACGCCAACACCCCCGCGCCGGGCGCCGGGCACCTCGGCGGCCTCGCCGTGGACATCGACGGCAACCTCTACGCCGCCCTCACCACCACCACCGAAGGCGCCACCAGCGGGCTCTACTTCGTCGCCGCCAGCACCAAGACGGTCAGCCTGCTGGCCGGCCACCCCGATCTGCAGGGGGCCGACTCCGTGGCCCTCGACTCGGCCCTGCGCGTCTACCTCTCCGACCCCTTCGCCGGTGCCCTCTACAAGTACAGCGGCGGCTCGGCCTTGACCGCCTGGAGCGCCGACGCCGCCCTGGCCGGCGACCCGGCCGCCTGTGGCAGCGAGGAGGCCCCCCGCGGCGCCTCGGGGCTGCTGGTGAAGGGGAGCACCGTCTACGTCACCCACGCCGATCGCGGTGCTGTCCTCGCGGTGGCCATCAACACCGACGGCACCGCCGGCGCCATCACCGAGGTGGTGGCCGGGAGCTGCGACCTCGCCGGCCTGCGCGGCATCACCCGCACCATCGGCGGGCGGGTCTTCGCGGTGGCCAGCCGCGCCAACCGGGTCGTGGAGCTGGACCTCGAGGCGGGCACCTGGACGGAGATCGCCGCGGGCGAGCCCATCGACGAGCCGCTTTCGGTTGTGGTGGACGAAGGGCGCGATCCCGACCGGCTCTACTTTTCCAACGCCGCCGCGGCGACCACCCGCGCCGGATCCCCGGCGCGGCCGGGCGTGCTGGCGATCGACGACCCCTGACCGACGGGGGCCGCGCGGGAAGTTGGGGAAGTGGGGTCGGGGGGCTTCCCTTTGATAAGGGTGTTCGGGTACAGTCTCGACCGTGAATGGTGCATGCCTGGACGGCGGGTGAACCGGTGGTGGTTCGGCCCGCCCACCGTGGCGCGCCGTGCAGGTGAGCTCCTTGACCTTGGGCCCCCTCCGTTTGCGCCTGGCCTCGTCCCCCTCACAGGGGCACATCCGCTCCGAGCGCCTCGTCGTCTTGCTGCTGGCGGCCGTCAATTTCGCCAATATTCTCGACTTCATGATGGTCATGCCTTTGGGGCCGGACCTCGCGCTGGGCCTGGGGCTGTCGGCCAACCGGGTGGGGCTCCTGGGTGCGGCCTACACCGGCGCCGCGGCCGTCGCGGGGCTGATCTGCGCCACCTTCCTCGATCGCTTCGATCGACGAATGGCCCTCTGTCTGCTCATGGTGGGTCTGGGCCTCGGTACGCTGGGCGGGGCCCTGGCCTGGGATGTGCCGAGCCTCGTGGCCTCCCGGCTGGTCGCCGGCGCCTTTGGCGGCCCGGCCACCGCTGCCTCCTACGCCCTGGTGGCCGACCTCATCCCCGTGGAGCGACGCGGGCGCGCCATGGCCGTGGTGATGGGGGCCTTCGCCGCCGCCTCGGTGCTGGGGGTGCCCCTCGGCCTGGGCCTCGCGGGGATGTTCACCTGGCGGGCCCCCTTCGCGGCGGTGGGGGCGCTGGCCATCCTCCTCGGCGTGGTGAGCTTCCTGCTGCTGCCGCCGATGCGGGGACACGTCGAGTCGGCCGAGCGCGCCACCGTCGAGCCCCTGCGCCTCACCCCGGTGGCCTGGATGGCCTTCGCCGCGGTCGGGCTCAACCAGTTTGCCACCTTTTCGCTGCTGCCCAACCTCGCGAGCTGGCTGCTCTTCAATGTGGGGTGGCCCCGCGAGCACCTCGATCTGCTCTACATGGTCGGCGGATTGTCGGCCTTTGCGATGATGCACCTCGCCGGCCGGGCCACCGACGCGCTGGGCTCTCCCGTGGTGTCGGCCTTCGGCGCCAGCCTCGCCGGCGGCGTGATGTGCGCCGCCTTTGTGCCCAGCCAGACCCTGATTCACCCAGTGTTCTTCTTTGTTCTGTTGATGAGCGCAAACGCCTGCCGCTCCGTGAGCGGTCAAGCGCTCCTCTCCCAGGTGCCAGCCGCCGCCGAGCGGGCTCGATTCAACGCCTTGCTGAGCGCGGTGCAGCATGTCTCGGCGGCGGCTGGCGCTTCTTTCTCGTCGATGGTGCTGGCCGAAGACGCGCACCACCGCTTGATCGGTCTCGATGTGCTGGCCGGAATCTCGCTCTGCCTCTTTCTGGCCGTGCCGGTGCTCTTCGCCACCGTGGCCCGCCGGCTCGCCCAGCGCCCCAGCGCCCGGGAGCTGGCCGCCTAGCGGCCCCGGCGCAGGGCGCCTTCGGTGACCGGCAGCCCCAAAGAGCCGCCCGCCGCCTTGCCCGCCGCATAGGCCCGCCCATCGAGGCGCAGCGCCCTGCCCTTGCCCAGGCGCAGGTGCTGCTGGGCGAAGGCCTCGACGGCGGCGCGACGGGCGACCCGATCGAGATCCACCCGCACGAGGCCCGGCTCGGCGTCGGCCGGCCGTGGGCTGCGCAGGCGGTCGCCGATGGCCTCGACGGCGCCGATTCGGAAGGCGTCATGCACCTCGCGGCGGGCCCCGGGGGCGTGGGTGGCCGACAGCCACTCGATCTGGCGGGCGAGCCCCTCGAAGAGGGCGGCCACCACGGCGCGATCGCGGTCTCGGCCGAGGATGTACAGGGCCGTCAGCCCGCCCGACTCGGCCTGCCAGGCGAGGCAGCCATTGGCCTCGGCCAGGGCCGCCGCGAGGATCGACCGCCAGCGCCGAGGCCGCTTCGCCGCCTCCAAGGGCGCCTGCCGCCCGTCGGTGATCGGCTCGGCGTCGACCTCGGCGAGGAGCTCGCTCAGGTGGTGGCGATCGATCAGCGCCTGGGCCTGGGCGGCGGCCAGCGCCGCCTCATGGACATTGGGCGATTCGGCCAGGGCGAGCAGCTTGCGCACGCGGGCCAGCAGACGTTCCGGCATCGGGGAGGGCTATTGGCGCGGCGGCCCCCCGTCGATGGAGGGCCGGCCCCGCGCCTTGACGCTGCGCATCGATCTGGGCGTGGCAAGGCCGCTTGAACCATGGCATAGTCACGGCATTCTCGGAGAATTGACGATGCGCGC
>JBEIQK010000453.1:0-5380 GCA_040376505.1 Alphaproteobacteria bacterium
CCTTCGCCTCTTCACCCAGGCCGCCTCCACCCAGGTCGACACCGTCGCCTTGCTCACCCCCCTCTGCCAGGACCCCGACCCGGTCCTGGCCTGGCTGGCCCAGAACGGAGTGGACCACCACCCCTGGGAAGCCCGACCCCTGCACGGAGATCGCTGATGTTCATCGCTGGCGTGGGCACCGCCGCCGCCCCCCACCGCTACAGCCAGGAAGACCTGATCGCCGCCTTCATGGCCGCCTGGAGCCAGCAGCACCACAACCCGCGCCGGGTCGCCGACCTGCACCGCGCCGTGATGGTCGGCGCCCGCAACCTCGCCCTGCCGATGGAGCGCTACCCTGGCCTCTCCTTTGGCGAAGCCAACGACGCCTTCATCGCCGTCGGCACCGACATCGCCGCCGAGGCGCTCTCGGCCGCGCTCCAGGCCGCGGGGCTGCAGCCGGCCGACCTCGACGCCATCTACTTCACCACCGTCACCGGCATCGCCGCCCCCTCGATCGACGCCCGACTGGTGAACCGCCTGGGCCTGCGCAGCGACATCCGCCGGGTGCCGATGTTCGGGCTCGGCTGCGTGGCCGGGGCCGCCGGGGTCGCCCGCGTCGCCGACTACCTGCGCGGCCACCCCGAGGGCGCCGCCGCCCTGGTCTCGGTGGAGCTCTGCTCGCTCACCCTGCAGCGCGAAGACCTGAGCATCCCGAACCTCATCGCCAGCGGCCTCTTTGGCGACGGCGCCGCCGCGGTGATCGGCCTGGGCGCTGCGCGATCGGCGCCCGCGGGCGCGCCGGTGGTGCTCGCCTCGCGCAGCCGATTTTACCCCAACACCGAGCGCGTGATGGGCTGGGACATCGGCGATCAGGGCTTTCGCATCGTGCTCTCCGCCGAGGTCCCCCAGGTGGTGAGCCGCTTCATCCGCGACGATGTCGACACCTTCCTGGCCAGCCAGGGCCTCGATCGCAGCCAGATCGGCCAATGGATCTGCCACCCCGGCGGCCCGAAGGTCCTCACGGCCTTCGAGCAGAGCCTGGAGCTGCCCGAAGGCGCGCTGGACCGCACCTGGCAGAGCCTACGCGAGGTCGGCAACCTGTCGAGCGCCTCGGTGCTGCATGTGCTGGGCGACACCCTCGCCGCCCGGCCCGACCCGGGCACCTATGGCCTGCTGATGGCGATGGGTCCGGGCTTCTGCGCCGAGCTGGTGCTGCTGCGATGGTGAGCCAGCACGCCTACCTGCTCTTCATCGGCCTCGTCGCCATCGAGCGCCTCGTTGAGCTGGTCGTCGCCCGCCGCCACGCCGCCTGGAGCTTCGCCCGCGGGGGCCGGGAGTTCGGGGCGGGCCATTACCCCGTGATGGTGCTGATCCACACCGGCCTGCTGATCGGCGCGCCGGCCGAGGTGCTGCTGCTCGATCGGGCCCTGCCGGGGGGCTGGCCGCTCTGGTTGGGCCTGTCGATCGCCACCCAGGGCCTGCGCTGGTGGTGCATCACCACGCTCGGGCCCCGCTGGAACACGCGCGTCATCATCGTCCCCGGGCTGCCGCCCGTCTCTGGCGGGCCCTACCGCTTCTTTCCGCACCCCAACTACATCGCCGTCGCCCTGGAAGGCCTCGCCCTGCCGCTGCTGCACGGGGCCTTTGTCACGGCGGCGATCTTTACGGTCTGCAACGCCATCTTGATGCGGGTGCGCATCCAGTGTGAAGACGCGGCCCTCGCCACCCTGCCCAGAACCGGGCAAAGCTCGGACGGAGAGGCCCCATGACCCCAGACCAGATCCGCGACACCATCCTCCAGCTCGCCCGACAGCAGTTGGGCGGCGTCGAGCTCGGCGATGATCGCGAGGCCTTCGACGCCCTCGACTCGGTGCAGCGCCTCACCCTGGTGGTGGCCATCGAAGACCACTTCTCGCTCGCCTTCGCCCCCGAAGACGACGAGGCGGTGCGCTCTCTCGACGATGTGGTGGCCCTGGTCGCCCGCGGCCTCGCCCCAGCTGAGGCCCCCCCGGTTGCCTGAGACCCTCATCCACCTGCTCCAGCGCGCCCAGCAGGCTCCCCGGGCCGACGGCGGGCTGCGCTTCGTCGATCTGCGCGAGCGGGAGCGCTTCTTCGCCTGGCCCGAGGTGGTCGACCGCGCCGCCCGCAGCGCCGGCACCCTCCTTCGCCTCGGTGTGCGCCCCGGCGATCGCGTCGCCATCGTCTCTCCCACCGAGATCGGCTTCATGGACGCCTTCTTTGGCGCCCTGTGGGCCGGCGCCATCCCCGTGCCCCTCTACCCCCCCGTTCGCCTCGGCCGCCTCGACGAGTACATCGCCCGCACCGCCGCGATGCTGGCCGCCGTGCAGGCCGCCGTGGTGGTGGTGGAGAGCCGGGTGCAAAAGCTCTTTGGCGGCGTGATGGAGCGCCACCGCCCCACCTACGGCATGCTCGCCCTCGACCGCCTGCCCCTCGGAGAGCCCGTCGCCGCCGCGATCCTCGACGAGGAGGACATCGGGCTCATCCAGTTCTCCTCGGGCACCACCGCCGAGCCCAAGCCCGTCGCGCTCAGCCACCGGGCCCTGCTGGCCAACCTCGACCGCATCCTCGACCTGCTGCCCGAGCCCAGCGATCCGCCCCAGGCCGGCGTCTCCTGGTTGCCGCTCTACCACGACATGGGCCTCATCGGCTGTCTCTTCCCGGCCCTGGCCCGCGGCGGTCCCCTCACCCTGCTGAGCCCCGAGGTCTTCCTGGCCCGGCCGGCCCTCTGGCTGCGGGCCCTCTCGCGCCACCGCGGCACAGCCACCACCGCGCCCAACTTCGCCTACGCGCTCTGCCTCAGCCGGGTGAGCGACGAAGAGCTCGTCGGCGTCGACCTCTCCAGCCTGCGGGTCGCGCTGAACGGCGCCGAGCCGATCTCCGCGCGCACCCTGCGCGACTTCGCCGCCCGCTTCGCCCCCTATGGCTTCGATCCCGCCGCGATGATGCCGGTCTACGGCATGTCCGAGGCCGCCCTGGCCGTCACCTTCAGCGATCGGGGGCCGGGGCCGGTGGTGCTGCGGGCGAGCCGCGAGGCCTTGCTCGACGGTCTGCTGCGCCCGGCCCTCGATGCGGAGGCGGCCCAGGAGATCGTCAGCGTCGGCCGCGCCCTGCGGGGCTTTGCGGTGGCGGTGCGCGGCCCCGCCGGAGATCCGCTGCCCGACGGGCAGATCGGCGGGATCTTCGTGCAGGGCCCCAGCCTGCTCAGCCGCTACTGGAACGGCGCCCCCAGCCCCGTGCGCGAGGGCTGGCTCGACACCGGCGATCTCGGCGCGTTGCTCGATGGCCAGCTCTACATCACCGGCCGGGCCAAGGATCTGCTCATCCTGCGCGGCCGCAACCACGCGCCCCAGACCCTGGAGCTGGTGGCCGATGGGGTGCAGGGCGTGCGCACCGGCTGCACCACCGCCGTCGCCATCCACGGTGAGGAGGGCGAGCAGCTCGTGATCTTCGTCGAGTCCCACGAGCCGCCCCCGGGCCTCGCCGAGGCGGTGCGCAAGGCGATCCTCGCCGATCAGGGCCTGGAGCCCGACCTCGTGGTGGTGCTGGAGCCGGGCACCCTGCCGCGCACCAGCTCGGGCAAGATGCGGCGCGGCGAGGCGGCCCGGCGCTGGATGGCCGGCAGCCTGGAGCCCCCCGAGGAGATGGGCGCCCTGCGCCTCGCCGGCAAGATGGCCCAGAGCTACCTCGGCTACTGGCGGAGCCGCCGTGGAGCGCGCTAGCCTCATCGTCGTCGGCGGCGGTCCGGTGGGGCTCGCCGCGGCGATCGAGGCCCGGCTGGCCGGCCGCTCGGTGCTCCTGCTCGAACCCCAGGCCGAGGTCATCGACAAGGCCTGCGGCGAGGGCCTGATGCCGGCCGCGGTCGCCGCCCTCGCCCGCCTCGGCGTCGCGGAGCTGCCCCACCAGCCCTTCCTTGGCATCCGGTACCGCTGGGGCGAGGCCGAGGCCCTGGCCCGCTTCTCGGCCGGCGCCGGCTGGGGGGTGCGCCGCCTCGCCCTGCACGCCGCCCTGGCGGAGCGGGCCCGGGCTTTGGGGGTGGAGCGACGGGCCCACCGCCTGCGGTCGCTGCGCCAGGACGCCGATGAGGTCGTGGTGGACGAGGCCTTCGCGGCCCCCTATCTGCTCGCCGCCGACGGGCTGCACAGCCCGGTGCGCGCCCTGCTGGGCCTGGGCTTGCCCCGCCGGCGGCCGCGGCGGGTGGGCCTCCGGCGGCACTTTCGCGTCGCGGCGGTGCCCGAGACGGTCGATGTCTACTGGTCGGCCGAGGCCGAGGCCTATGTCACGCCGGTCGGCCCCGAGGAGGTCGGCGTGGCCTTCCTCTTTCGCGAGGCGCCCGACGGCGAGGGCCCCCCTTTCGATCGTCTGCTGGCCGGCTTTCCCGCCCTGGCCGCCCAGTTGGGCGAACCGACCAGCGCCCTGCGTGGGGCCGGCCCCTTTGAGCAGCGGGTGGCCCGGCGGGTGGCCGGCCGGGCCCTGCTGATCGGCGACGCCGCCGGCTACCTCGACCCGCTCACCGGCGAGGGCCTGCGCCTCGGCCTGGAGACCGCCCGCGCCGCCGTCGCCGCCATCGAGGCCGGGGCGCCCGGGCGCTACGAGGCCGACTGGTGGCGGATCACCCGGGCCTACCGCTGGATGACCGGCGGCCTGCTCACCCTCACCGGGCCGGCCTGGGTGCGGCGCCGCCTCGTGCCCACCCTGGCCCGCGTGCCCGCGCTGATGGGGCGCATCGTGGAGCACCTCGCTCGCGGCTGATCCGCACGGCGCCTCGCCGATCGGGCCTACCAGAGGCGACGGCGCTCGGACTCCACCTCGGCGCGCCAGGGCAGGTCGCCGTCCAGCAGGTCGCGGGCCCGCTGGCGATCGATCGCCTCGCCCGAGGCCCGCCAGCGCGACAGGTGCAGGCGCCCGGCGAGGAAGCGGGCTCCCGCCTGGGCGGCGAGGTGCAGGCCCCGGTCGAAGGCGGCGAGGCTGGGCGCTCCGGCGGCCTGCAGCAGGTTGCCCTCGCCCAGGCGCAGCTCGGCCTCGAAGAGGGGCAGCCCCCGCGACGCGGCGTAGGCCAGCATCGGGCCCAGGCGCCCCACCTCGGCCCGCTTGCCCTGGGCGAGGCGAACCCGCAGCAAGGCCAGTTGGGCGCGGTGCTGGCCGATCGGCCGGCCGGCGGCGCGAAAGCCCTCCTCGGCGGCTTCAAAGCTGCGCACGGCGGCCTTGAAGCGCTGGCGCAGCAGGGCGATCTCGCCGCTGTCGTGCAGGGAGGCGGCCCGGGGGGCCACGAAGCGCGGCCCGTCCAGCCCGGCGCGGAGGCCCTCGTGGGCGGCTTCGGCGGCGTCGAGCTCTCCGGAGAGGCGCAGCAGCGCGGCCTCGCGAAAGGCGAGGGCGAGCCGAC
>JBEIQK010000250.1:0-8290 GCA_040376505.1 Alphaproteobacteria bacterium
ATCGACTACAGCTACCACGCCTACTCGGCGATGTACCAGTGGTACCAGGGCGCCCTGTCCGACCCCAACCTCGCCGCGGCGATCAAAGACGGGCCGATGCTCCCGATGCAGCAGGTGCGCGACCGCGACAACGCCACCTATGTTCAGGAGCAGATGGCCCGCCTCACCGCGCTTCAGGCCGAGGGCAAGGCGGTGGAGATCCCCGCCACACCGCCCCCCTGGCTCAAGCGCGGCGGCTACCCGGTGCCCTACTACCGGCCCAACACCAGCATCGACCACAGTCCCGAGGCCTGGCTCAAGGCCAACAAGGCCGTCGACAAGACCGAGGCCGGCAAGGCCGCCCAGGCCGCCGAAGACAAGAGCGAAGAGAAGTCCGAGGAGTAGGCGGCGCTTGCTTCGCAGACGCGCCTCAGTGCGAGATCTCCGGGCACCAGACCGGCAGGGTGCTCGGGGTCAGCGTCACGGCGGCGCCCTCCAGGCTGTGCAGGCTGGAGACGGTGGCCGAGCCCCAGGCCTCCCAGGTCTCGTCGCTGATCGAATCGATGGTGATCGAGACCGTGTCGCCCTGGGCCGGATCGGCGGCGTAGTAGCCCCCGGAGCCCCCGGCCTCCTCCTGCAGCCGCACCCGGGCGGTGCTGCTGTCGTTGGTATAGGTGCCGGCCCCGGCGAAGCCGCCGAGGATCTCGATGATCAGCACGTAGACATGGGAGCCATCGGCGACCCGCCAGAACTGCCGAAAGTTGGTGGTGCCCCCCGGCCACTGGCAGGTCGAGGCGTCGAAGGTCAGGCGGGTGCCGTCGCTCACCTGCACCTCAAAGGGCGTCACGCCGCTCGGCAGGCCGGTCTCTTCGGGCGGGTTTGTGTCGGTTCCATCGCTGCCGCCGCTGTCGTCGGTGGGGCTGGCGGTCTCTTCGGGGGGCGTGTCGTCGCCGCTGCCCTCCTTGTCACCCGAGCAGGCCAGGAGGAAGAGACACAGAGAGAGGCGGTTCATGGCAGGCTCCAGGTCGGACTCGAATCAGGGGAAGAGGGTGACATCGCCGACGCGGGCGCCGCTGCCATCCACGTCCAGCGTCAGCACCGCGGTGATGGGGATCGGCTCGCCGCCCGCCCCCGCGGACTCGGCGCCGGCGGGGAAGCTCTGGTTGGAGCCATAGGTGCCCGAGACATTGGTGAGCACCACCGCGAAGGCCAGGGAGAGGCCCTCGGCCGGCATCCCATCGGGGAAGAGCCGCACCCAGGGCACCAGCAGCTCGTAGCCGCCTTCGGTCTCGCCGGTGGCGCCAGCGTCGCGGGCCGGCTCGCCGCCGATCGCGGTGTTGCCATCGTCGAAATTGCTGACCATGCCGAGCCAGCCGTAGTTGTCGGGGCTGCCCCAGGTGCCCGTGAGGCCGCGCAGGCCGGCCTCGCTGTTGATCTCGCCGTAGCCGACCTCGGTGGCGCCCATGGTGCCCACCGCCAGCTCAAAGCCCAGGCCCTCCACCGCGACGTCGAGGTCGAGGTTGGTGAGGGTGCCGTCGAGGCCGTAGCTCAGGTCGGTGCGCGAGAGGCCGGCCATTCCCCAGCCGGTGCCAGCGCCAAAGTCGGCGTCGAGGAGCACGAGCACGGCGTTGTTGCCGTCCAGCTCAAAGACGCCGTCGATGCCCAGCCACAGGCCCCAGTCGTCGGCCTCCACCCGCAGGCGGTCGAGCTGGTTGAAGCCGCCGCCAAAGTCGGTCTCCCAGGGCTGCACCAGCAGCGGATCGGGCAGGTCCTCCATCCAGCCATCGGCGAGGCGCGGCACGGTCGGCTCCACCAAGGGGGTGCCGGTGAGCGCGGCCTGCAGCGCGGCGTTGACGTAGAGCTGATCGACCCTTCGGCCGTGGAGCGGCTCGACGGCGGCGCCGATGCCATAGAGCGGCACGTCGGCGTTGGTGTGCTTGCCCCAGCGCCAGGTGGTCTCGGGGATCGCGCCGGCGGGGCTGCCCTCCACCACCTGCATGCCGCCGCACTCGTGGTCGGCGGTGACGATCAGGGTGACGTTGTCTTTGCCCGCCGACCAGGCCAGGGCCGCGGCGATGGCCTCGTCAAAGGCCGCCGTCTCGGGGTGAACATAGGGCGTGTTGTTGCCATGGCTGGCGTGGTCGATGCGGGCGCCCTCGACCATCAAGAAGAAGCCGTCGGGGTCGGCGTCGAGCACCGTGAGCGCCGTGGTGGTCATCTCCACCAAGGTGGGCGGATCGGTGGTGTCGGCCAGATCGGCCACAAAGGGGATCTCCACCGGGGCGAAGAGGCCGACGATCGGCCGCCCATCGGGCACCAGGGCGAGGAGCTCGGCCCGGGTCTGCAGGATCTGGGTGGCGCTGGCGTCGAGCAGGGGCAGCACCACATCGCGGCCACCGGCCAGGGTGAAGTCGGGCAGCCCGGCGATCAGCGCGGCGGCGATGGTGGCCGAGTCGTAGCGGTCTTCGCTGTTGACCAGGAAGGCCGAGGGGGTGGCGCCGTAGAGCTTGTCGCGGGTGACCACCCCGGTCGCCCGCCCCTGGGTGTGGGCGAGGTCGATGAGGGAGTCCAGCGCGTGGTCTTCGTGGTCGATGCCGAGCTTGCCGTTGAAGGTCTTGGCCCCGCAGGCCATCACCGTGGCCGCCGCCGCCGAGTCGGTGGTGCCCGAGTAGCTGGCGGTGCGGATGCGCGCCGACACCGGCAGGGTCTCCATCACCAAAGAGCCCACGGCGCCGTTCTTGTAGAGGCCGCCGCCGCGAACATGCTCAAAGCCCATGCCGTCGCCGATGAAGAGGATGACCCGGGCCGGCGCCAGGGGCTCCACGGCCGTGTCGCCGCCGCCGGAGTCGCCGCCGTCGCTGCCGTCGCCCTCATCGGGGGGGCCGGTGTCGTCGGTGGGCGCGGTGCCGTCCCCCCCGCTGCCGGCGTCGGCCGGGTCGCCCGGATCGGGCGGCGGCCCCTCGCTCTTGGGCGAGCAGGCGAAGAGGAGCAGGGGCAAGGCGAGGCGCAGGCGGGCGGTCGACATGGGCCCAGGGTACCGCCAGTGGCGCCGATTTTCTACGGCGTTGCCACGCCCTTGCCATCTTCGGGGTCGCGCACCTTGGTGGTGAACATCCAGGCCAGCACGATCGAGAAGCCGTAGAGCAGGGTCAGCGGGATGGCCATCAGCATCTGCGAGAGCACGTCGGGGGGTGTGAGCACGGCGGCGACCACGAAGATGGCGACGATGGCATAGCGAAAAAAGCGCATCAGATCGAGGTGATCGATGAGCCCCACCCGCGCCAGAAAGAAGGCCACCACCGGGAGCTGAAAGCAGATGCCGAAGGCCAGCAGCAGTTGGGTGATGACCGACAGGTAGCTTTGGATGCTCAGCACCGCCTGCACATCTTCGCCGCTCACCTGCAAGAAGAAGGGGAAGGCGTAGGTGAAGATCACGAAGTAGCAGAAGGCCGCCCCCGACAAGAAGAGCGTGGTGGAGCCAAAGACCAGCGGCAGGACGAGGTTTTTTTCTTTGGGGTAGAGCCCCGGGGCGATGAACTGCCAGATCTGGAAGAAGACCACCGGGCTCGCGAGGCCGAGCCCGGCGAGGCTGGCGACGCGGAACCAGGTCATCACGCCTTCGATGGGATCGGTGATGGCCATCGTGCCCGACTGGGTGGCGTCGAGGGCGTTCTGCATCGGGGCTACCAGGAAGGCCCAGATCGGATCGACATAGAGCGAGCAGCCCAGCACCGCGATGATCACGGCGATGAGCGAGTAGACGAGGCGCTGGCGCAGCTCGCGCAGGTGCTCCATCAGGGGCATGCGGTACTGCTCGACCGCGTCAAAGTCCCCCTCGCGGGGGAAGGCGTCGCCGCTCATGGGCGCTCCTCAGCGGGGGGGGGCGGTAGCTCCACCGTCGGGGCCGGCGACGGCTCCATCGACGGGGTGGGCGGCGGGCCCTCGGCCGGCGGCGCGGGCGGGGCCGATGTCAGGGCGGCCCGCTCGGCCAGGGCGCGGGCGCGGGCCTCTTCGGCGCGCTTCTTGGCCTCTTCGCGGCGGGCCTTCATGTCGGCGGCGCGGGCCTCGGCCTCGGCGCGGTCGGCCTCCATGAAGAAGGCGCGGCGCAGCTCATTGGAGGTGCGCATCAGCTTGCCGTACTGGCGGCCTAAGAAGCGCATCATCTCCGGCAGGCGCTCGGGGCCGACGATCACGATCGCCAGCACACCGATGATCATCATCTCGCCGAAGCCAATATCGAGCATGGACCAACCAGAGGGTTGCAGGGCCTATCCTCTCCGCCGCTGCCCGGCCGCAAGGGGGCCGGCGGCTGGGAAACCCCCACCCCGCTGCTTCATCCCGGCGGGCGGCCGCCCATGGCCATGTCCAGGGCCACCGCCTCGATCAGGTCCTCCTGGCCGCCGACGGTCTTGAGCCGGCCCATCTCCACGAGCAGATCGCGGCTGCGCAGGCCGTAGCGGGCCGCTGCCCGCTTGGCGAAGAGCAGAAAGCTGCTGTAGACCCCGGCGTAGCCGAGCGTGAGCGCGTCGCGGTCGATGCGCACCGGCTGCTTCATCAGCGGCACGATGAGATCTTCGGCCACGTCCATCACGCCGTCGAGATCGATGCCGGTCGGCACGCCCATGCGCTGCAGCACGGCCACCAGCACCTCGGTGGGCGTGTTGCCGGCGCCGGCGCCGAGCCCCGCGCAGGAGGCGTCGATGCGCGCCGCGCCCGCCGCCATCGCCGCCAGGGAGTTGGCCACCCCCATCGCGAGGTTGTGGTGGCCGTGAAAGCCGATCGCCGTCTCGGGCCGCAGGTGGGCCCGCAGGGCGCCGATCCGCGCGGTGACGTCATCGGGGAGCATCGCCCCGGCCGAGTCGGTGCAGTAGACGATTTCGGCGCCGAAGTCCTCCAGGATCTTCGCCTGGCGGGCGAGGGCCTCGGGCTCGAGCATGTGGGCCATCATCAAGAAGCCCACCGTCTCCACGCCGAGCTTCCGCGAGATGCCGATGTGCTGGCCGGCCACGTCGGCCTCGGTGCAGTGGGTGGCCACCCGCAGGCAGCCCACCCCGCAGTCGACGGCCATGCGCAGGTCGTCGACCGTGCCGATGCCCGGCAGGGTCAGGGCCGAGATGCGGGCCCGCTTCACCGCCCCGACCACCGCGCGCAGGTAGGCCTCGTCGCTGTGGGCCGGAAAGCCATAGGTGATGCTGGCCCCGCCCAGGCCGTCGCCATGCGTCACTTCGATGAGCGGCACCCCGGCCTTGTCGAGGGCCTGGGCCACCGTCACCATCGTGTCGAGGGAGATCTGGTGCCCCATCGGGTGCATGCCGTCGCGCAGCGACATCTCGTGAACGGTGACAAGCGCGCTCATGGCTGGCTCCGGCGGGCGGCGAGGATGCGCTCGGCGAACAGCTCGCCGGTGCGCAGGGCGGCGGCGGTCATGATGTCGAGGTTTCCGGCGTAGCGCGGCAGGTAGTCGCCGAGCCCCTCGACCTCGATCCAGACGGTCACCCGCCGCCCGTCAAAGACAGGGCCGTTCTTCAGGCGGTAGCCGGGCACATAGCGCTGCACCTCGGCCACCATCGCGTGGACCGAGGCGGTGATGGCGGCCTCGTCGGGGGCCTCGTCGGTGAGGCAGTGAATGGTGTCGCGCATCAGGATCGGCGGCTCGGCCGGGTTGATGACGATGATCGCCTTGCCCCGCCGCGCCCCGCCCACTTGCTCCACGCCGGCCCGGGTGGTGCGCGTGAACTCGTCGATGTTGTTGCGGGTGCCCGGCCCGATGCTGCGCGAGGCCACCGTGGCGACGATCTCGGCGTAGGCCACCGACTGCACCTGGCTCACCGCCGCCACCATCGGGATGGTGGCCTGGCCGCCGCAGCTCACGAGGTTGACGTTCTGCACGGCGCCGAGCGCGGCGAGGTTGACCGGCGGCACGCAGTAGGGCCCCAGGGCCGCCGGCGTGAGGTCGACGACGGTGATGCCCAGCGCGGCGAGCTTCTCGTTGTGCCCGGCGTGCAGGTAGGCCGAGGTGGCGTCAAAGGCGATCTGCACGCCGTCGGCGACCAGGTGGGGCAGGGCCGCGTCCAGGCCCTGGTGGCTGGTGCGCAGGCCGTGCCCGCGGGCGATGGCGAGCCCTTCGGAGGCCTCCACCACCCCCACCGACCAGACCGGCCGCAGCGAGGGGCTGCGCAGGGCCTTGTAGAGGAGGTCGGTGCCGATGTTTCCGGGCCCGATGATCAGCGCGTTGACGCGATCGCTCATGTAAAACAGACCTCCAGGCGCCCGGCGCCCGACAGGGTGAGCGCCATCCGGTCGCCGGCGACCACCGGCTCCAAGGGCACGAGGCTGCCGGTCAGCACGATGTCGCCGGCCCGCAGGGGCACACCAAAGCGGGCCAGGGTGCGGGCCAGCCAGGCGGCGCTGCGCAGGGGCGAGCCCAAGGCCGCCCGGCCGAAGCCCTGGGAGAGGGGGGCGCCGTTTTTCCACACCTTCATCTCGCAGCCCTCCCAGTCAAAGCCGGCCGGGCTCGCCGCCTCGCCGACCACGAAGAGGCCGGAGCTGGCGTTGTCGGCGACGGTGTCTTCGATGCCGATGCGCCAGCCCTCGATGCGGCTGTCGACGATCTCAAAGCAGGGCATCACCGCCTCAATCGCCGCCTCCACCGCCTCGGGGCTCGTGTCGGCCCCATCGAGATCACGGCCCAGGCGCAGGGCGATCTCGCCCTCGGCCCGCGGCTGGATCAGGGTGCTGGAGATCGGCAGGGTGGTGCCGCCCATCATCGCGTCGGTGAGCGTGCCAAAGTCCGGCTCAAAGACCCCCAACATCTGCTGCACCGCCGCGCTGGTGACGCCGATCTTGCGCCCCACCACGCGCTCTCCGGCGGCGAGGCGGCGGCGGAGCATGGCGCTGGAGATGGCGTAGGCCATGTCGAGGTCGAGGCCGGGCACCCGCCCGCGCAGGGGCGGGATCGGGCGCCGGTCGCGGAGGGCCGCAAAGAGCGCCGCCCCCTGGCGCTCGATCTCATCCATGGCGCAGAAAGTCGAGGGCGAGGCGGTTGAAGACATCGGCCTTCTCGACCATCACCCAGTGCCCGCAGCCCTGAAAGAGCACCACCCGCGCGCCGGGCACCCGCTCGGCCAGCTTGCTGGCGCCGCTGACCGGGCAGAACTGGTCGTCGACCCCCCACAGGCCCAGGACCGGGCAGCGCAGGGCGCTCAGCTCCTCTTCGAGGTTGCCCACCACCATCGAGCGAAAGACGTGCAGCGGCTGGGCCTTCGCCGCCGCGGTGCGCTCGGCCACGAGGGCGTCGGTGACGAGGCTGCTGTCGTAGAGCTGCTTCTCGAAGAGGATGCGCATGCCGGCTTCGGTGAGGCCCTCGGGCCCGTAGAGGCAGCGCATCATCGAGCGGATGCCCTTCATCGCCAGAAAGACCTCGCGGGGCTCCAGCCCGCCCGGCGCCATCAGCACGAGGCGCTCGACCCGGTCGGGGTGATCGAGGGCGAGGCGCAGGGCCATCGCGCCCCCTTGCGAATTGCCGACGATGGAGAAGCGAGGGTGGCCGAGCTGGTCCATCAGCTCGAGCATGGCGCCGCTCATCCGCTCCAGGGTGTAGTCGACGTCGGTGGGCTTGTCGGAGAGCCCGTAGCCGAGGCTGTCGGCGAGGATGGCCTGAAAGCCCGCCGCGGCGAAGGCCTGGCCGTTGGCCGCGAAGTTCGACCACCCGCTCGCCCCCGGGCCGCTGCCGTGCAGAAAGAGCACCGGCGGCCCTTCGCCCAGGATGTGGTGGTGGATGCGCCAGCCGGGGCCGACGGTGGCGAAGGCGCCCACGGGTGCTTGGTTCACGGCTGACTCCCAGGCAGCAGGGCCGGGGGATGGTGCCCCCAGTCGCTGATGCGGTCATAGGCGGAGGGCGCCCAGGTGGCCGGATCGATCTGCAGACCGCCCCAGCCAAACTCGAACTGGAAGCGGCTGGGGGTCTGGGCGTAAAAGCTGAACATCTGGTCGTTCGGGTGGCGGCCCAGGGTCTGGTTGATGCGCAGCCCCGCCTTCACGGTGCGGTCGAAGGCCCGGCCGACCTCCTCCCAACTCGTGGCCTCCACCAGGAAGTGGTTCACGCGCTTGCGCTGGGGCCCGCCGAAGGCGAGCGAGTGGTGGCGCGGGTTGGCATGGTAGAAGCCGAGATCGACGGCGTGGCCATGGAAGGTGGTGGCGATGCGGTCGCTGAGCTTGAGCCCGAGCAGGGCGTAGAAGGCCTCGCTGCGGGCCGGATCGGGGGCGGTGAGCACGAGGTGGCCGAGCCCGAGCGCGTCGCCGACGAAGCCGC
>JBEIQK010000861.1:0-2679 GCA_040376505.1 Alphaproteobacteria bacterium
AAGCCGAGATCGCCCTCGCCGTCGCCGGTGAGGTCGCCCACGGCGAGGTTGAGGCCGAGCTTGGTGGCCTTGCGGCTGCCAGGACGCACCATCTCGGGCTCGGTGGTGGACAGACTGCCCCGCAGGGAGGTGAAGGCGTAGAGGGCGCCCTGCCCGCCCTTGGTGTCGGGGGCGCCGATCACCAGCGTGCCATCGTCGAGGAAGGCGAGGCCGCGGCCGGCGTCGTCGCTGGCCTGGCCGTAGACGGTGCCGGTGGCGTCGCCGGCGGTGAGGCCGGTGTCGGCCAGGGCGCCGCCGCTGAAGATGTAGACGTGGCCCGAGCCACCGAAGGGGGCGCCCACGGCCACGGTGGCGTAGCCGTCGTCGCCCTCGATCGCCGCGAGGGTGGCGCCGAAGCCGCCGTCGGCGACATCGCCTTCGGTGAAGGCCGCCTCGGCGGACAGCTCGCGCAGCGCGGAGAAGCCATCGGTCACGGCGTAGACGCGGCCGACGCCGCCTTCGCCCGGGGCGCCGATGATGGCGTCGGGGAGGCCATCGGCGTTGAGGTCGGCGGTGGTGAGGGCGGCGCCGAAGGTCGCACCCTCCTTTTCGGGCGGCCAGCGGGTGAGCAGGGTGGCGATGCCCTCCTGCACGAAGAAGACGTCGACGGCGCCGGCCCGATTGCCTTGATCGGCGGCCAGGGGCGCGCCGACGAGCAGGTGAATGTCGCCTCGGTCGGTCAAGCCGGCGAGGGTGGCGCCGGCGTACTCGCCGGGGGCGCCGAGGATGGCGCGGTGGCTCTCTTCGAGGGCACCGGCCGAGAAGGCCTCGGCGGGGAGTAGGTAGACGCTGCCAGACCCATCGGCGTAGCCGGGGGCAGCGACGGCCACCGTGGGGATGGACTGGACGTCGTCAAAGGCCGCCGTGGCATGGCCCAGGGCCTCGCGGTCGCTGAGGCCGGCGATGCGCAGGGGGGCGCTGTCGAAGGCGGTCAGGCCCTCCAGGGTGGGGAAGATGCCGAGCTCACCGGCGCCGTCGAGGCCGCCCGGGGAGCCGATCACGGCGCCGTCGCGGCCGGCGAGCTTCCAGTTGGGGGGGTACCACTCATTGCCGCCGGGCTCGGGGATCCACAAGCCTCCGCTGCTGCCACCCAGGGTGATGGGGGTGGAGTCGCACTGTCCATCGTTGTTGGCGTCTGTGCAGATGGTTGAGGTGGCGATGCCCGTCGTACTCTTGGTGACGCAGGCCGAGGCGAGGAGGGCAAAGATCAGCAGACGCATGGGGTGATCCGTTCAAATGAGTGAGGAGACGAGGCGAAAGCCAAGGATGTCCTGAGGGCAGTCGGCGGGGGCGGCCTGCCGCCATCCGAGGCGGCAGTTGGTCTCGTACACGCCCGCGTGGCCGCCGCGCACCCAGCGGAGGGGGCCGGCGGCGGCCTGGGGGTGGACGCGAGGAGCGGCCTCGGGCAGCTCGGCGGAGGGGGCGGCGGTGGGCCCGTCGTGGCACCACTCAGACACATTACCGGCCATTCCCAACACGCCATAGGGCCCGCGGTCGAGGGGGTGCTCGTCGGCGCTGGCGACGGTCGGCGGCCCGGGCCGGCTGAAGCGGCAATTGCACCAGGTGGGCTCGAAGTGGTCGCCCCAGGGAAAGATGCGACCGTCCACGCCGCGGGCGGCCTTCTCCCACTCGTACTGGCCGGGCAGGCGCCAGGGCCGGCCTTCCCGGGCGCTGCGCCAGGCGGCGTAGGCCTCGGCGGCCCCTGCGGTGACGCGCAGCGCCGGCCAGTCGAGCTGCCAGGTGACGCCCTGCTCATCGGCGGCAGCCAGGCAGAAGTGCCCGTTGGCGTCGCGATCGTAGAGCAGGGCGGCCCCACGCCCTCCGCCGAGGACCGGCTGCCCCGGCGGCGGGGCCTCGATGACCGCCAGGGCCTCTTCTTCGCGGCCCTGGTCGAGCAGATCGTTCACAAAGGCCAGAAACTGCGCCTGGGTGACTGGGCGCTGATCCATCCACAGATCGTCGACCCACAGGCGCTGACGCGGCGCCGGCCGCGGCGCGCCCAGATCGCCGGCCTCAAACCAGCCGCCCGGAACAAAACAGAGCCCCGCGGGGGCCTCGGTGGGCAGGCGCAGGGGCAGGGGCGCCGCCGCGCCGGGAGGCCGCCGCTCCCAACGCTCCTGGCGGCGGATCGCCACCGGGAGCTCGACCAGCGGCCGATCGGGGTGGCGGATGCGCAGCAGGTAGCTGCCCATCGGCAAGGGCCGCTCGACGAGGGGCGTGGGGCCGAGGTGGGCGAAGGGCTGGGCCACAAGGCGGCGGTCGACCTCGACGAAGCGCAAGGCCTCGACCTCAGCGCCGGAGGGCTCGGTCAGCAGCGAGAGGCTGCCCTCGCCGGAGAGGTAGGCGGCGTGGCGCCCGCGGTCGTGCAGCCGGAGCTGCATCAAGGCGACCTCGGCGGCGGCGGTGTGGCCGGCGGCCTCGGCGGCGGCGTGGGCGGCGGCGTGGTGATCGGTGATGCGGTCGCGGGCGGCGCTGCACTGGGGATCTTCGGTGAGCGCGGTGTGCAGCAGGCGCAGCCACTCGGCGTGGTGGGCCTGCGACTCGCGGCGCGCCTCCTCGGCCTCGGCGAAGAGGCGCCAGGCGGGCAGCTTCTCGGCGACCGGGGCGTGGCGGGGCACCGCGGCGAGGCGGGCGGTGGCC
>JBEIQK010000585.1:0-4282 GCA_040376505.1 Alphaproteobacteria bacterium
ACGTCGAGGGAGAGGCGCTTGACCGTGGCGTGGGGGCGCACGGTGACCTTGACGCCGAGCGGGTTCTTGATGTCGATCGCCTCTTCCCAGCCCAGCAGCCCCGACTGCAGCACCGCCGAACTCAGCTCCACCAGCCCCTTGTTGAAGAGACGCAGGCGCAGCTCGGGCGACCCGTCGCGCTGCACCGCCGGCGGCGTGGCCATCACCTGGGCCTTCTCGGCCTCGTAGAGCTCGCGGAAGTTGCTGGCGCAGGCGAGGAGCAGGTGCAAGGGCGGCCTCCCAGGACGGCGGGATTGGGAACTTCGATGGCACGCCTCCATCCCGCGCAGCGCTCCTGCTCCTCGCCCCCCTGCTGCTCGCCGCCGAGCCCGCGCCGGCCCCCGCCAAGGTGGGGCTGCGCATCGCGTTGTTGGAGGAGCCCGGCGCAGAAGACCAGGACGCACCTGCCCACCTTGGCCTCATGAACATACAGTGCGGCCACGTCCTTCGCGCAACCCGTTCCACATCGCCCTGCGATGGCGGGACCACAAATCATGAACCGATCACCATCACTAAACCACGCATGATGCATCGATGTGAATCGGAAAGTTTTCCCGACCCGCTTGACGAGGCTTCGTCCCTGGTCTACACTTCAACCAACTCGGAGCGGAAATCCTCATGCACCCTGCACCCTGCACCCTGCACCAGGGTGAAAGTCGCCACAACCATTTGGTGAGGTTTACTCTGATTATGGGCGCGACGTTGGCGCTGTGGTCGGGAACAGCTCAAGCCTCATGCCCGAATCTCGCAACAACCTGCAACTCCGTCTGCTCAACAACGACACCGCGCGCCTGGGTCTGCGACCTCACCAACAATGGGGGAACCAACGCTGGATCCGCGACTATCGTAACGAACTACAGCGCTATTGGGGTTTTCGATGCCTGGGGGACCGACGCCAGTGGCGTTGACTTCTGCTGCACCCATCAAGGGCCACTCTGCTCGGTCACTCTAAACGGAACACCCTACGATGACGATTTGGCGTTCACCCACTCATCTCTGGCAGTCGATCTCGCCTACGTCACCACCACCCACTGCATAACCCTCTTTGCAACCGCAAACGGAGGAAACAGTGACGACTACATCAGCGGCTCCAACTCAACGTCGTCCTATGCGGAGACTTTGAACGGAGGCTCTGAAGTGGACACGGTTTTTGGAAACGATGGAGGTGACACCATCAACGGAAACGCTGGAGCAGACCTCTTGCATGGCGGTGATGGAGCAGATGTCATTTCCGGCAACGAGGATGAGGACACAATTTTCGGGGAGTCGGGTGCTGACGCGATCTACGGGAACGACGGTAGCGACACAATCTGTGGAGACGCTTGCGTCTCGAATGCGGGTGATGACGATGTAATTTGGGGGGGTGACGGAAAGGACATCATAGCTGGCGATGGCGGCAACGACGTCATTCAAGGGCATGCACATGCGGACACCATCTGTGGTGATGCAGGTGATGACAACATTTCGGGGAACGCCGACGGTTACGACTATCTATGGGGCGGAGATGGTGTCGACGCTGCAAATGGAGGATTGTCAACGGATCAATGCGAAGCGGAGTCGATGGTTGCGTGTGAATTGCCGCTGGCTTCACGTCCGTCGGCTTGTCCCGGAACTGGTCCTTGATGTCGGCAATGCTGATTTCCCTTCTGGTGGCCCTGGGCTGCCACAGCCCCAGCGCCCAACGCGATCACGCCGCCCAGGAGGACCCACCCAGCCGCTGGGACGACCTGGACTGCACCGATGCCCGGGTGCGCGCCACGCGCGAGGGCCCCATCGGCTATAGCAGCGTCATGGGCGCCGTGGAGGAGGCCGCCGACGGCGAGACCCTCATCCTCTGTGACGGCGTACATGAAGAATCGCTGATCGTCTCCGCACAGACCCTGCACATCACGGCGGCCCCAAACGCCCTGGTTACGCTTCGGGCCCCCCTGGAGGAGCGAGCGCTGCACGTGGAGGCCGGCGCCTCCCTCGTCATCGAAGGGCTTGCGATCACGGCCACAGAAGGGGTGATGCCACCCGGAGATGGCGGGCTGATCTCCCTGGTCGACGCCGATCTTCAGCTCATCGACGTTGAGCTTCAGGGCGGGCGCACCTGCGGCAACGGCGGCGCCATCGCAGCGCTGGCGACCCAGCCCGGTACAGAGCGCCTGCTGCGGATCTCGGGCAGCACCTTCTACAATGGCGAGGCCGAGGGAGATGGCGGACTGGTCTCCCTTGTTGCGGAGGCCGAGGCCAGCCTGCGCCTGGAGCTGAGCACCACTACGCTGTCCACCGGCGTGGCAGGGGGCGCTGGCGGGTTGCTCTCCGTGGACGGTGAGGGCGACCTTTCGGCCTTCATCGTCGACAGCGCCCTCTCCTTTGGCGAAGCCAGCCGTCATGGCGGCGCCATCGCGGTGTTGGCCCGCCCACGTACAGTCTACCTGGAGTTGGCGAGCTCCCTGGTGTCCGATTCGACAGCCCAGGGGAGCGGCGGCTTGCTCTTCATCAACGCCGCGGAACGCAGCGACACGCGCAGCCTGCTGTCCACCGACACCCAGTACCACGTTGGAAAGGCCGGCGAAGACGGTGGCGCCCTGCGTGTCGCCGGCTTTGGCCGTTGGACCGGTCACTTTGAAGGAGGCATCTTGGAGGGCAATGAGGCTGGCCAGCGAGGCGGAGCCCTCGCTCTCTTCGGGCCAGAGTTGGCCCAGGTGGAGCAGACCGGGCGCGTCTTGCTCTTCTCCAACCGCGCTGGCGCCGCAGACAGCGCTGCGGTCGACTTCGGCGCCGGACTGTCTGTGGCCCAGGTGTTCGAGATCCAGGCTGAAAAGCCGAATCGCCCTTGGGTTTTGGTCACACCCTCGGGCACCTGGGACAGCGATCTCACCACCGAGGTGGGCCTGTACTGTGGAGACAGTGGATACCAGACCGTTTGCTCGGTTCGGGTGCCCTGATGCGCACACTCGTCACCCTTCTTCTGCTTGCCTGTCAGGACGCCAACCAAGGCCCGCGCGCCCGCGCTGAGGACACCGGCCCGGCGGTCTGTCCCCCTGTCGAGGCGCCAACCGACACAGCCAGCCCGACGGAAGGGAGCCCCGAGGTGCTGCTGGACTGCCCAGCCTCCCCCCTCTCCCAGATTGTCGCGCCCTTCGATGCGTCGGCCTCAGATGAGGCCTGGCCCGGCGGCGCGCTGATCTACGAGTGGTCTGTCACCGATTCGCCTGCGCACTGGCCGCTCACCCTCATTGACCCTCAGTCCCCAAGTCCTTCGCTGATGGCGGCCTGGATCGGCGCGTATACGGTCTCGCTCACGGTGCGCGACCCTGCTGGGCCAGCGAGCGCTCCGGCGCAATGCACCGTCGAGCAAGCGCCGCCGCGCGGGCTCTTCGTCGAGCTGTGGTGGGGCATCTCCAGCCGGCACTTCTTGGGTATGACCCTGGATCTCGACCTGCACATGCTGCGCGGCGATGTGGCGCTCTACGACGGGGCCGACGGCGCCTGGTGGTACAACAGCGGAGAGCTCAACTGGGGTGATCCGAGCCTGTCCACCGATGATCCCGTCATCTTCGATGTGATTGGCGCCTCCATCCCCGAGCAGGGCCGGCTGGTGGCCCCCGAAGCCGGCGTCACCTACACCTTCGCGGTGGTTGGCATCGATGGTGACGCCGGCATTGAGCCCACGACTGCGTACATGCGAATCTGGCTCGACGGCGCGCTGATCGCCGAGGAGACCGCGGTGATGGACGTAAGCGAGGTCTGGACCGTCGGCCGACTGACCGACACCACCTGGGTCTCCGACGGGAATGTCGGCTCCGAGTTGCACACCGGGCCTTGAGCCCCTTAGCGCGCCGAGGCCGTCAGGTTGCCGCCCAATACCAGCGCGTCGCCGCGCCCCTGAACAGTGGTGGTCTTCACCGCCAGCACGAGGCCCTCCACCCGCGTCGCCGTCTGGGCCGGCAGCGCCTGGTTCACCCCCTTGCTCACCTCCTTCAAAATCACACTCTCAAAGAGCAACGCCAGCGGGTCGGCGAGGCCCGCCCCCCGGCTCTTCTCGCCCTCGATCGCGTCTTTGCCGGTCAGCACCAACTCCTGGCCCTGCAGGCCCATCTTGCCCTTCACCGTGTAGTCCCGCCACCAGCCCGACCCCGACAGGCGCCAGATGCGAAGCCCCAGGGTGAAGTCGGCGCCTTTGGCCGAGAAGCTGCGCGGGTCGATGCCGATCTCATGCTCCAGCAGCCCCTCTTCGAAGGCGATGCGCCGCATC
>JBEIQK010000438.1:0-5502 GCA_040376505.1 Alphaproteobacteria bacterium
CGGCGGCCTGGAGCGCCTCGTCGGACCGGTCCTCGCGCAGCAGCGCGCTGGTGCGCATCGCCTGCAACTCGCTGGCCACGGCACCGGCGACGTCCGGCCGCGAGAGCGCCCGATCGAGCTCGACCAGCAAGGCCGCCGCCGACACGGTGCCCTCCAGCGCCCGCGCTCGGCCCAGCGCGCCGGCCGCCGTCACCGGCAGGCAGGTGAGCGCCTCCTCGGCCCCCAAGGAGGCGGAGGGACCGTCGACGCAGTCCACCGCCACCCGCCCGTGTCGCACCGACACCTCGGTGCCCAGCGCGCTGCGGTGCACCGAGAAGCCCGTGCCCACCACCCGCACCGCAGCCTCCTCGGTGAGAACCCGCAGGGAGACGCCCTGATCGGGCTCCACCTCCAATTCGATGCGCCCCTGGTGCCAGTCCACGGTGAGGTCGCGACGGGTGCCCCGGGCGCTCCCTTGACCGTCCAGCGTCACCGACACAAAGGAGCCCAGCGCCCGCGCGCCGGTGGCCGGCAGGACCGGGTCGAGGGCCGGATCCGGCCACAGGGAGAAGGCCAGGGCCGCCGCCGCGGCCAGCCCCGCCGCGACGCCGGTGATCCACCGCGGCGCTGGGCGGGGGCGAGGCGCCCGCATCCGGGCGGCGAGGCGCTGCATGGCGTCCGGCTGGGCGCCGGTCTGGCGGGCCCAGGCGCGCAGGGCCTCCTGGCTGGGGGCGTCGAGGGGCTCAAGCTCCGTCGGCGTGCGGTCAGACATGGTCGAGCTCCATCGTCGGCAGGCCCAGCAGGCCCAACTCAAGGGCCGTAGACCGAAAGGCGGCGCGGGCGGCGCGCAAGCGGGACTTCACGGTGCCGTGGGGCAGGTCGAGGATCTGTGCAGCTTCGGCGGTCGTTCGCTCTTCGGCGTCGCAGAGGACGAGCGCGATGCGGTGGTCTTCTGACAAGGCGTCGAGCACCTTCTGAACCGCCTGGGCGCGCTGGCGGTCGCCCAGGCAGCGCTCGGGCGACTGATCATGTCCCCAATCGGGAGGCTCGCCCGGCAGCCAACGGCGGAGCCAGGCGCGGCGCCGGTGATCGCGCACCACCCGCAGGGTGACGCCCCAGGCCCAGGGCTCGATCGGAGCGCCCGGACGCAGATCCTCGCGGCGTCGGAAGAGCACCAGCAAGGCATCTTGGGCCGCGGCTTCGGCGTCGATGCGACCCCCGCCGAGGCGGAGGCACCAGGTCAACACCAGCGGCAGGAGGGCCGGGAGGAGGTTGTCGGTAGGGGTCGGTGCATGCGTCATTCACCTGTACCTTGGCGCCACCTCGCCCAAAGGATTGGGCATCGGGCGCGCGTGTAGAAAAAACTCCGTTGGCCTCACCAGGCGCCCTCCAGCCCCAGGCCCAATCTCAGATCGAGGCGGCCGGGATCATCGACCGCCGGCTGGATGTCGACGGGGCGCAGATCGAAGGCCAGCCCCGCGAGGGCCGCCGCGGAGAGGTGAGGGGTCAGCGGCCGGAGGAGCCCCAGGTCGGCCCGGGGGGCCAGGCCCAGGGCGCGCTGCGGCGCGTAGCCCGCCTCCTCCAGGGTCCAGGCCTGCAGGCAGAGGCCGAGGCCGCCGCGGGGGCGAAGGGCTCCGGCGGGCGCCTGCCAGGCCAGGGTTGGGCCGACCTCCCACAAACCAAGCTTTAGATCCTCGGTCAGGGCGACCGCCGGCCCCGTCGACAGCGTCAGACCCAGTCTCCAAGGCCCTTCCACCCGCTCCGTGGTGAGTGCGAACACCGGCGCGGCTTGTAGCCCTGAGCGCAGACGGAGCCCGGTCTGCAGGCCGACGCCCAGGGCCGCCGATGGCGCTGGCACTGTCACCGGCGCATCGATGGGCGACGGCGGTTCGGGCACGACCGGCGGTGGCGTTGCAGGGGGCGGTGCCTCGACCGGCGGCGGGGGAGGCTCCGTCGGAGGCGTCGGTGGGGCCGCGATCGGCGGTGCCTCCACTGGCTTTGGGGGCGGCGACGCCTCACGCGCAGGGGTCGGCAGCGCACGCGGCGTCGGCGGCGTCGGGGGCGGCACCGGGATCGGCGGCGGCAGCGCGGCCAGCCCCATCGCAGCCCCGCCCACCTGTGGCCCCGTTCGCAGCAGGCTGGCCGCGAGGAGGGCCACCGCCTCGCGCTCGTTGGGGCTGCGCGGCGCGGCCACCCAGGCGGTGCGCAGGCCCTCGGGGCTCTCGACCCGGAGCTGCCACTGCCCTTGCACCGCCCGCACCTCAACACCCCCTACTCCCAACGTGAGCCCGGCCAGCTCGACCGGTCCCGACCAGGCCGCGGCCGCCTCTCCGGCCGGCAGCGACAGGCGGGCGAGCGGGGCCGCGAGGGCGCAGAGGCTCAGCAGCAGGGCGATCAGGGCGAGGCCTCCCCATCGGTGGTGTGTCCAGGGGCTTGGGGCGTGCCCGGCCCCTCACGGCCGCTCAAAACAGACATTTGGTGTCGGGCTGGAGCTCTGCCTCCAGGGCTTTGTCCACCCAAGACGGCGTCTCGGTGGGGGTCATCGGGGAATTGGCGCCAGGCGAAGAGCAGCATGGAGCCTCGGTGGGCGTGACGGCGGAGCCGGGCACCTCCCGGGGGAGGCGCGCTTAAAAGGTGCTGGTTCCGCCCAGCCACTCGACATTTTCGAAGCGGTTGTTCTGTACACCGTTGGTGGGGTCCCAGTGCAAGTGCAGGTTGAAGTTCCCGTCGAGCTGCAAGGGCTGGGCGTAGCTGGCCCGCCGAACCTCCTCGAAGTTCGTGAGGTCGATGGTCGCGGGCCCGGGAATCGCCTGCTGGAGGGCCGAGACATTGAAGCGCAGATCGACGTGATCGCCGATGCGCCAGTCCATGCCCACCGATCCGTAGGCCTCATAGCGCCGAGAGGGGTGGAGCAGCTCGGCCCCCAGGCCCAGGTCGAGGTTGAGCTCCATCCGGTCGACCTTGACGTTGCCGCCGGCGATCAGCAGGTGGGTGGGCAGCAGCGCGGTCTCCTCGCCCAGGACATTGATCTGGTTGTAGTCATTGTACATGCCGCCCAGCAGGTAGGTGAGGGCGGCGCGGTTCCCGCGGGGGTCATCGCTGGGAAACCAGTTGTAGTCGGCGCCCACATGGGCCCGCGCGGCGCGGGCGTAGGCACCCTCGGGGTCGGTGAGGCCGGCCCGCAGCATCCCGCCGACGGCCCAACGCTCGCCCAGGTTCCGTTCATAGAGGCTCTGTCCAGAGGCCTCGTAGCCGTCCGACGACAGGGAGACCTCTTCCCCGTTGATGCGCAAAGAGGGCTGCCGCTCGACGTTGCGGTCAAAGGAGGTGGAGAGGTAGCCGCTGCGATCGGCCTTCACCTGGCGCAGGTTGGCGCCGGTCCAGTAGTTTCGGTACTGGTAGTCCTCTGTCCAGCTTGTCCAGGCCCCGGCCCAGACTGAGAAGCCGTAGGCCCGGGTGGCGCTGGGCGCCTCCGTGGCGGTGGGCACCACGAGGCTGATCCGCACCGCCTGCGGGTTCACCACCAGCAAGGCCGGCGCCAAGGCACGGGCCAGCAGGGGCTGGAGGGCGGCTCGCTGCTCCTCGACGGTCTGCCGGCTGTCGATCACGGCGAACTGCTCGAAGAGGGGCAGCGCGTCCTTGCGCTCGCTGGTGACGCGAAGGTAGACCCGGTCGTCGTTCCCGGCGCCGGTGACGTTGACAAAGAGCGTGACGTCGGCCTCGCTGCGCGGGACGCTGCGCAGCACCTTCTGCTCGGTGATGGCGCCTCGCAGCAAGGTGCAGGCGTCGACCCGGTATGCGGACTGGCACTCCAGCGCGACCCGCAGGGGGCTCCAGCTCGGCGCCTGCGCCGCATCTTCGGCCCATGCGGGCCCGGAGAAGGTGATGGTGAACAGCGCAAGAACGGCGTGCATCTGCCAGGATATCGTGCCGGTCTGGCGGGCGCCCCGCAGGGACGATTTTGCCCGCCGGTCGCGGCGCCTGCACGGCCCGGCCGCCCCGCGGTAGTCTTCGGCCGCAAGCCGCCGGGCGCTCCCGGCCCAGGTGCCCCATGCCGAAGTCACTCCTCCTCCTCCTCCTCGCCTGCGGCGGCAAAGAGCCCGCCTCGTCCTCGCCTCCCTCCGCCGATGACAGCGCGGTGCCGGCCGATCCGGGGCAGGACATCCGATCCACCCACCTCGCCCTCGATCTCGCCCGGCTGGAGGGCGTGGCCACCCTCGACATCCGGCCGGCCCTGGGCTCCGGCGAGGTCTGGGTCGACGTCAGCGGTCTTACGCTCCACAGCCTGCGCCTCGACGGGGCCAGCGTCGATCACAGCCCGGTGGACGGCATCCTGCGGGTGCCGGTGGACGGCGACGCGCCGGTGACGCTGGTCGTCGACTACGCCTTCCCCGGCCGGCCGCGCGGCGCCTACGACGGCTGGATGCCCGACCGCGGGCTCAGCTTCATCTGGCCCGACGCCTGCGCCAACCTCTTCCCCTGCGACCCGGCGATGCGCGACGGCGTGGTCTTCTCGATGGAGCTCACCGGCGTCCCCGAGGGCAAGGTGGCGGTCTACAGCACCGACACCACCACCAACAGCCCCGCCTACCTGCCGGCCATCGCCGTCGGCGACTTCGGCGAGCTGGTGGTGGGCACCAGCGAGGGGGGCACGGAGATCCGCGCCTACTACGAGAACGACGCCGACGGGCCCGAAGAGGCCGCGCAGGGCACCGCCCACCTCGTCGATGTCATGAGCTACTACGAGCGGGTTTACGGCCCCTACCGCTATGGCCCGGTGATGGGCGCAGTGCAGGTCGACTGGGGGGATGACTACGGCGGCATCGAGACCCACCCCAACTACCATGTCGCTCGCTGGGACTTCGCCGACGAAGAGGTGCACGCCCACGAGGCCGCCCACGCCTGGTTCGGCGACGCCGTGCGGATCGCCTGCTGGGAGGACTTCGTGCTCTCCGAGGGCACCGTCACCTACATGGCCGCCCGCGCGATGGAGCAGGTCGGCGGCCCCGACTTCTGGCCCTACTATGTGGATGACTTCCTCGTTCCCGTCTGCGAGGGCCGCGACGTCAACACCATCGTGCTGCCCGAGACCTGCAACGAGATCGACTTCATCAACGATCCGCTCTGGTCACTCGCCACCTACATGAAGGGGGCCTGCTTCTACGAAGAGGTCGCCGATCAGATCGGCGCCGAGCGCCTCGACACCGTCATCGCCGAGTTCTACGCCACCCACGCCGGCGGGGCGACCGAGATGGAGGTGATGCTCGACGCCCTGGCGGCGGAGGCCAGCCCCGAAGAGCAGGCCGCCATCGACGCCGCCGCCGAGGCCTGGCTGCGCAGCTACGACTGCCCGGCCGACTACGCGGCCCGCTGCCGCCGCCACGGCAACCCGCCCTGAAGGGCCCCAAACGACGCGCTCCCCCGAAGAGCGGGGGAGCGCCGAGCCGAGAGGAGGCCTAGAAGCAGATCTCGTGGCCGAACAGCTCGAGGTTGTACTGGCCGTTGCCCGAGATGTCGTAGCCG
>JBEIQK010000418.1:0-5665 GCA_040376505.1 Alphaproteobacteria bacterium
CCCTGGGCCCGGTGCCCCGGCGACACCGCCATCCCGGTCAGCAGGCCCACCCTCCCCTCGCCCATCGCCACGCGGCCCGCCTCGCCGAAGGGGGCGAACCAGGCGCGGTCTTCTCCCAGGACCTCACACAGCCCTGCTCCCCGCAGCAGGCCCTCCTCGAAGAGCAGCATCAGCAGCGCACCCTCGGCCACCTTTGCCTCAAGGCCCTCGGCCGTAAACGCCTTTTCGCCCAGGCTCTCGCAGAGCAACTCGGCGGCGGCGGCACACGCGGCGAGGCCGGCCGGCCGGAGCACGCGGCTCACGGCAGGGGCGCCACATGCACCGCGAGAAAGCGCACCAGGTCTTCGTGGTGCTCCACCCGCCAGCGCAGGAAGTCGGCCGAGACCGCCTCGTTCATCAAGAAGGCGAACAGAAAGGCGTCGAGCTGCTGCTCGGCCTGGGCCGCCACCGCCAGCGCCCAGAAGGCGGTCTGCGGGCGCGCCTCTCCCGCGGCGAAGACGTCGAGGGCCACGCGCAAGGCCGCGCGGCGGCGCTCGATCGCCGGCCGGTCGGGCCCCGGGAGCCCCGGCGGCAGGCTCATCCCTGCTGGGGGGCGCCCGGCGTCCACCACCGCGAAGACATAGCTGGCGGCGAGATCGCCGGCCGGCAGTGCCTGCTCGCCCACCTGATCGACGAGCAGCTCGCCGCTTTGCGGATCGTAGCGGACCGGCGGTGGGGTGGGCCGGTGGAGCTGCCCGCCCCGGGCCCCCTGCAGGCTGCCCAGCGCGCCCCAGGCGGCCTCGTAGGTGGGGTCGGCGGCGATGGCCCGCAGCAGGTCGAGGCGGGCGGCCTCGGGCTGGCCCAGGGCGGCGGCGGCGTCGGCCCGGTAGCGGTAGGCGGTGGCCAGCAGCGGGTCCACGCGCAGGCCGCGGGAGTACAGCTCGGTGGCGCGCTGGTAGTTGGCCTGGGCAAAGTAGAGGTCGCCATACCAGGTCCACCCCAGCGCGTTGGTGGGGCAGAGCGACAGGGCGCGGGTGTAGGCGTCGTCGGCGTCGCGGGGGGCGGCCCGGGCGAGGGACTCGGCGGTGGCCAGGGCCGCCTCGGCCTCGGCAGAGCAGGGGTAGCGGGGCTCCGGCAGGGCGAAGGCCCCCGGGGTGGCGCGCCGACGGGCCAGGAAGTCGCGGGCGATGCCGCCGCGCAGCGTTTGGGGCTCCCGGGCGGCGACGAAGGCGAGGTCGGCGGAGATGGCGGCGAGGATCTGCTCCTGATCGGCCGGGTCGGGCACGGCGCCCGCCACCCGGAGCATCGCGCTGGCGCGCAGGTAGTGGGCGTCGACGCTGGTGGGGTCGCGGAGCAAGGCGGCGTCGGCCTTTCGGAAGGCGGCCCCCGGGTCTCCGTCATCGAGGGCGGCCTGGGCCGCCGAGAGCAGCCGGGCAGTGCGGCGGTCGGGGGCGGCCTCGGCCGGCTGGCAGAGCGCCAGGAGCAGGGCCAGGATCACGGCCGCTCCGAGACGTAGGGGCCGATCCACAGGGCGTCGAGGCGAGCCTGCTGCATGGCCTTCACGGCGTCGCTGGCGCTGGCGACGATGGGCTCTTCGTGCAGGTTGAAGGAGGTGTTGATCAGCACCGGGCAGCCGGTGCGGGCGCCGACCTCGCCGAGGAGGGCGTGCAGGGCGGGGTCGTCGTCGCGGTGCAGCACCTGGGGCCGGGCGGTGCCGTCGACATGCACGGCGGCCGGCGCGAGGCGGCGGAACTCGGCGGTGGTGTCGAGGCAGACGGTCATGAAGCGGGCGGCGTCGGCCACCTTGTCGAGGCCGGGGAAGTAGCGGGGCGCGTCCTCGGCCCGCACGAGGGGGGCGAAGGGCATGAACTCGCTGCGGCGCAGGCGCTCGTTGAGCCAGGTGTTGATGCTCGGATCGTGCGGGCGCGCGAGGATGCTGCGGTGGCCGAGCGCGCGGGGCCCCCACTCCATCCGCCCCACCGCGCGGCCCACCACCTTGCCCTCGGCGAGCAGGGCGGCCACGCGCAGGACGTCGCCCTGGGGGCTCAGGTTGCCGAGCTCGGGCGTGGGCAGGTCGGCGCGCTTGAGGGCCTTGTAGGCGTCGCGCTCGGAGATGTCGCCGCCCCAGAAGGCGTGGGCGAGGGCGGTGGGCGCCGAGCCCGAGGCGGTGAGGCCGGCGGCGACGGCGAGGCCGCCATCCCAATCCGCGAAGAAGGCCCCAACCAATGACCGACAACGAAACAATGAGCGCAGAGGCACTACTGTTCGCGCCCAACGCCGTGACAGTTTGGAGCACCATCAGCAAAACGACAACCCGATCCAATGGGTCATGCACCCACCGCACGAGTCAGATTCGAATCAACCTCAACCAAAATTGCATCTGACAACCAAAGAACAACGCAGGAACACCCCATGACAACAGTACGCAAAAGCAAGCTCTCCGCTACACCGATCGATCGGCCAGCAACACGACAGAGTAGTGAGATGCCCACTCACCACCCCAAACTACATGGAGACTCCGGAGTTCAAATTTCTGAATTCTTCTTGACGGGCCACAAACACTCCCATATCCTCAAAGTGTGCCTCACAATCAGGTTCAAACAATGCACTCCTCGGCTCCTCGGCTCCTCGGCTCCTCGGCTCCTCGGCTCCTCGGCTCCTCGGCTCCTCGGCTCCTCGGCTCCTCGATACTGATCGCCACCATGGCTCTATGGTCCGGCTCGGCCAACGCCACTTGCCCAAATGGTTTGACGACGACAAGCTGTAACAACATCTGCACCGTAACCGGTACCACCTTCGCCTGCGACACTGATCATGCCGGCAGCACGACGCAGGGCGCGACCGCATGGATTGTCACCAATTACTCCGCATCCATGGTGTCGGCTTGGGGCACCGACAACACGGGCGCTACCTTTTGCTGCGAGTACTCTGCTTCCGCCATCAGCATTGCCAGTTTGACCGGCAGCGACACAGCGAGTGATGTCCTCTCCTTCAACTGGCAGCAGTATGACCTGACGAACGCTTCAGGATACACCCTGGCAGGAACGATCAACGGCCTTGATGGAGACGACACGCTCATCGGAAGCAACTCCACCAGCGCGTCCTATTCGGAAGCCCTGAATGCAAACGATGGCTGCGACACTGTGTTTGGCGGCGCTGGCGGAGAGTCGATCTACGGGGGCAACTCCGACTGCTGGAGTGGGTTGAGCGGACCTGACGATCTACACGGGGAATCAGGCGACGACGCCATTTACGGGGAGGGCGGCAAGGACAATTTGTACGGAGGCCCAGGGGACGACATCTTGTGGGGAGGGGCTGGTCCGGACTTAATTTGCGGGGAAGATGGAGATGACACCCTGAGTGGTTTGGGAGGGCTCGACACGCTGTGGGGCGGTAATGGTGCAGACACGAACAACGGCGGGGCAGAGAACGACTCGTGTGGCTCGGCCATGATGGACTACTTCTGTGAAGTCCCTCTCTATTCAAATCCCGGCTGCGACAACTAAAATGCGCGCGAGTGCATTTGCCTGCACGGGCGCCGTGATTTCCCTCCTGTCCTGCGCATCGCGCGCGCCAAAGGCAGACAAAGTCCACAGCCAGGACAGCTTTCAGGCCGACAGCGGCACAGACAGCGCTCTGCCTGATGCGGGCGATCAGGATGGCGACGGCTTTGCTGCGCCCGAAGACTGCGACGACACCAACGCCGAAGTGTACCCGGGTGCCACAGAGCGCTGTGATGCAGTGGACCAGGACTGCGATGGAGAGGCAGACGAAGACCTGATCGCGTGGATCGATCTGGACGGGGACGGATGGGGCACCACCCCGGTATCAGCCTGTACAGACACGGGACAGCCCACCGCGACAACCGACGGGGACTGTGACGACGCTGACCCAACCATTCATCCCAACGCCGAAGAGGTGTACTGCGACGACATCGACCAGGACTGCGACGGCGCCTTGCCGGAGATGGCCTTGGTAGAGGGCGGGCCATCCTACAGCTCTCTGCAAGTGGCCTTTGATGAGACCCTGGATGGAGACGTGATCGAACTGTGCGATGGCACCTGGGCCGTCGAGGTGGACTTCTCCACAGCGCAAGCGCGCACGGTGCGAAGCCGCTCGGGCCTGCGAGAGCAGGTCATCCTCGATGGTGAGGGAGCACACAACCTCTTTCACCTCAGCCGGTCCGGAGAACTTCACCTGCAAGACCTGACCCTCCAGAATGCGTACGGAGACTCCGCCGCGGGGCCTACCATCGACCACGGCGGCGCGATCTCCATGACGGACGCAACGCTCGTCGTCGAGAGGGTGGACTTCTTCAACAATGTGGGAGGAGACACCCACGGCGGCGCCATCGGCGCCTGTATGTTGTGCGAGGAACGATCCAGCGGGCGAGTCTCCATCACGGTGCTCGACGCTCGCTTTGAGGGAAACGGCGCGGACTTGGGGGGAGGCGCCATCAGCGTCTCGGGGGGCTACTTCCAGCCCGGCACCACCTCCAGCGTCTGGGTGGAGGGGACCACCTTCGCGGGCAACACCGCCAGAGAGGGCGCGGCCGACTTGTACGATGACAGCTACGCAGACTCCACGTCTTGGACGGTGTTGACTTCAACCTTTTCCGGATCGAGCGCGGGCGCTGTCGCCGGCTCCATCGGCGTGCTCGCAGAGAAGGATGCAGACCTTCGGCTGGAACAAAGCACCTTCACCGACATCCAGGCCGCCGGAAGCAATGCCACAGGCGCGGTCCTGTTCGCGACAAATGGCCGCCTGTCCGCGACCGTCTCCGACACACAGTTTCAGCGGGTCGTCACGCTGGATTCGGGGGCTGGGATGCTCACCCTCGCAGGCGACTGGGCGACGATCGCGCTGAACAATCTCTCGCTGGAGGAGGCCTCCAGCGGGGGGTCTGGGATGGTGAGGTTGACCGGCGGCAGCGAGCTCTCGGTGACCGCAAGCTCGCTGCTCCTTCGAGACTCAACTTCCACATCTCCCTGGAGGGGCGCGCTCTACATCAGCTCGGGCTTAAGCGGCTGGGGAGACGTCTCTGTGTCGGATCTCCGATTGGAGGGACATCACAACAGCGTCTCCGATCTGTACGCCGCCCTCTATCTGGTGGGGAGCGCCATGAAGTTTGAAGGGTCGGATCTGCACTTTGGTGTCGATAGCCTCGCAAACAGCCCCTACGACCTCGGCCTGGAGGCCACAGCCTCGGCGCCGAACTTCTTCTCTGGGCTTGGCGATCTGCGCGCGCTGTCCTGCCCAGATCTCACGTCCTGTGTCCGTGTGGAGTGACGCCCCCAGGCTCACCGCCGCACATACAGCCGGCCCGCGCAGCGGCAGTCACCGCCGCAGGTCGGGCAGACCAGCCCATACCGCCGGGAGTCCTCCAGAAAGACCCCCGGCGCCTCCACGACCGGCTCAAAGCCCAGCCGCTCCAACAAAGGCCCGCTCGGGTTCGGCCCACCCGACAGCCAGCTCACCGCGACAATGCGCGCGCAGCCTCGTTCTTCGAGGTGTCGCATCAAGGGCCCCGCCAAGGCCTGCCCGCGTCCCTGGGCCCGGTGCCCCGGCGACACCGCCATCCCGGTCAGCAGGCCCACCCTCCCCTCGCCCATCGCCACGCGGCCCGCCTCGCCGAAGGGGGCGAACCAGGCGCGGTCTTCTCCCAGGACCTCACACAGCCCTGCTC
>JBEIQK010000176.1:0-9840 GCA_040376505.1 Alphaproteobacteria bacterium
GATGAAGAGCGAGCGCTTGTCGGTGCCGTGCTGGCCGAAGGCCGCGGTCGACGGGAAGACGAGGCCGTCATCGGCGTCGGCCAGCACCGTGGCGTTGCCGTTGTCGCGATCGATGCGCGAGACGGTGGAGTTGTGGTTGGAGACCAGGATGACGTCGCCGTTCTCGTCGAGCGAGAGGCCGTCGCCGCCCCGCAGGTGCTCGCCCGCGGCGATCACGCTGAGCGCGCCGGCTTCGCCGTCGAGGTCGTCGATCTCGATGAGGGCGGGCACCTGGGAGTTCACCACCAGCACGCTCTGCGTCTCGTCATCGTAGGTGATGCCGTTCGCGCCGATGGGGAAGGGCACCGGCGACTGGTTGATGTCACCCACGAGCAGCGCATCCTGAACGAAGAGGCTGCGGCTGGTGCTGCCCGCCTCGACCCGGTAGACCGAGCCGGAGATCGACTCGGTGATGAACAGATTGCCATCCGCATCGAAGGTGAGGTCGTTGGGGAACTCGTTGGCGCCGAAGGCGACCACGCGGCTGGCGCTGCCATCCTCTTCGACTGCCCAGACCCCGCAGGTGGCGGCGTCGAAAGAGGCGACCACGGCGTAGAGATCGTCGCCTTCAAAGGCGAGGCCGAGCAGGAAACCGCCGCCGATCGGCAGGCTGGTGAGCACCTCGCCCGCGTAGGTCTTGTGGTTGAGCTGGCGGATCTGGCCGGTGCCGGCGAGGCCGACGAAGATGTCGCCGTGCGGGCTGACGGCCACGCCCTCGGGGAGCTGCCCCAGGGCGGCGTTGTAGGACTCGATCACCGTGACCGGGGCGGCCAGGGCGGGGGTGGAGAGGGCGGAGAACAGAAGGATCGCGCGCAGGCTGGACGTTGAGGCTCCTCATGGGTTGAGCGCCTCGGTCCTATCTTGTTCCGCTGGTGCGGTCGGTCGATCTTCGTCCGCTTCGAGGCCCGTTTAGAGCACCGCGAGCCCGAAGCTGAAGGAGAGCGTGGCCTGCACCAGCGGGAAGCGGCCGGTCTCATCGTCATCAAAGTCGCGCAGGTTGATCATGCCGTACTGGCCGATGCCCATCTCCAGGCGGCTGTAGAAGAGCTTGTCTTCGCTGTACATACCCAGGCGGGCCGACACGCCGGTGCGGGCGAGGGGCTTGTTCAGCTCCCCGCCGCTCGCCTGCAGCTCGTGAACGCCGACCATGCCATACAGACCGCGGGCTTTGTTGTTCGGATACAAACGCAATCCAGCATCGAGATAGCGCAGGTCGGGCTGCACATCGGGGGCCGTGTCGCCCTTGAGCTGCACCATCAGCCCGCCGATGCCGGGGATGAAGGATCCCGAGGCCGTCACCGCGAGGGCCGGCCCGACCGGGATCGGCGCCACCAGCTCGC
Organism: Alphaproteobacteria bacterium; assembly: GCA_040376505.1. Taxonomy (GTDB): domain Bacteria; phylum Myxococcota_A; class UBA796; order UBA796; family UBA2385; genus JBEIQK01. The sequence continues at coordinate 1,380 of JBEIQK010000176.1, forward strand.
CTTCGCCGCCCGCCAGGGTGGGGAAGCCCACCCGGCCACCCAGGCGGATGTGCCGCCGATCGGCGTTGATGCTGTAGCGCTGGGCCATCTCCTTGGCCTTGGCGCGGTCTTTTTCGACCCCCTTGCCCCGCTGGTACATCTCGCCCAGCACCTTGCAGCTCTCGAAGTGGCCGTTCTCGCAGGCCTTCTTCAGGTGACCGGCGGCGATCTCGTCGTCAAAGCTGGTGTCGCGGCCGAGGTGGATCTCGCCCAATTCAGCGCAGCCCTCGCCAAAGTCGCCGGTGCAGGAGCGGGCGAGCAGCAGGTAGGCGGCCTCGGGGGGCTCGCCCTTGCGCGGGATGTCCAGGCTGGCCTGGTAGAAGCAGCCGGCCGGATCGCCGCTCTCGCAGCCCCGGCGCAGGTAGTCGGCGGAGGGCTGCTCGCCGGGCCAGGCGGGATCATGCTTGTGGGTGACGAAGCGGCCGAGATCGGTGCAGGCGCTGGCCTCGCCGATGTCGCAGGCCTTGGTCCAGGCGGTGTAGGCGGCGTCCCAGTCGCGCTTCTCGCGGCTCAGGCGCTCGCCCAGACCGGCGCAGCCGGCGGCGCTGTCGAGGGTGCAGGCCGCCGTCCAGAGCGCCTCGGGCGGCGGGGCCTCGACCTTCCGGGCGGCCCCAATCCGGCGCTGCTCGGCCCCGGCGATGCAGGCGGTGGCGATGCCTTCGGTGCAGGCCTTGTCAAAGAGCACCAGGGCCTGGCCATAGGCCTCGGAGCGCGGCTCGTGGCGCACGAGCAGGTGCGCCTGGCCCACGCAGGCGCGCTGCTCGCCCTTCTCGCAGGCCTTCCGCAAGGCCCGCTCGGCGCCCGACACGCGGGGGTGGTCGATGCCCCAGCGGTCGACATAGTCGCCAAGCAGCACGCAGCCTTCTTCTTCACCGAGGGTGCAGGCGCGCTGGAAGGCGGCGAAGTCATCGAGCTTGGTGGCCTTCACGGGGCCCTGCTGGCGCAGCTTTCCGAGCTGCACGCAGGCCGAGCCAAGGGGGAGGCGCGGGTCTTCGCACTCGGCCACCGTTTTGAGCGCGAAGGCCTCTTGGCGGCGCAGGGCGGCGGACTCGCAGGCCTCGACCCGGCCGAGCACGCAGGCCTGATCGAGGCTCAGCAGGGCGCGATCCGGGGCGGTGGCGGCATCCCAGGCGGTGGCGGCCATCAGGCAGCCCTCGCCCACCTCCTCCTGCCGACGCAGGCGCTCGCCCAGCGATCCCGAGGCGTCGACGGCGCAGGCATGCTCCAGGGTGCCGATCAGCAGCGCGTCGTCTTTGCCCTTGGCGAGGCGGGCCTTGCCGACGACATGGCAGGCGTTGACGTCGCGCTCGGCGCAGGCGGTGGCCTCGGCGGCGAGGGGAGGGTCCTGCAAGGCGACGGCCTCCAGGCAGGCCCGGTAGGTGCCGCCCTCGCAGGCGTAGCCAAAGTGGATCAGGGCGAGATCACGGCCGCCGGGCTTGTCGAGGAAGGTGGCGGCGATCTGGCGGCCGGAGACGAGGCAGGCCTCGGGCACGGCGGGCGTGCAGGTGGGCAGGCTCGGCGTGCCGTGGGGCCAGGTGATGCGGTGCACGGCGAGGCCTTCGGGGCTGGGCACCACGAGGTGATCGCCCATTGCGCCCTGGAAGGAGCCGATGCGGCCGGCCGGCTCCAAGCGGGCCTGGGCGGCGGCGCGATCGCCGGTCCACAGGCCGCCGGGGCCCATCAACACCCAGGGCGCCTCGGCGAGCGACCACCACAGCTCGGGGAGGACGTAGGGCAGGGCCTCTTCGAGGCCGGTGGTCACCTTGGTCTGGGCGCCCGTGGCCGGGTTGAGGGCGAAGGAGACCCCCGCCCCGTCGACGATCCACAGGGCGCCCGTGGCGTTGGTGCGCAGCGTGTTGGGCCCGGCGGCGAAGCCCGCGGGGGGCGGCAGCAGGCCGATCTCCTCGACCACCACCAGGGGCCCGCGGGGCACCACCACGATGGTCTCGCCCTGGGGGGTGTCAAAGTGCAGCCGCACGTTGCGCGCGGGCCCAGTGGCGACGATACGCGCGGCCTCATCGGGCTTCTCGGCGAGCTTGAGGCCGTCCACCGCGGTCAGCGCCCAGCCCGGCTCCACACCGGCCTTGGCGAAGGCGGGCGGCAGCTCGGCGGGCAGCACCCAGCGGCCGGCGGGGTCTACATCGAAGGGCAGGGCGACGCCGGGCAACTCGGCAGCCTGGACGGAGAGGAGCAGGGTCAACCACATGGCGCAGCCTCCGGGGCGGCCAGCCTACCCCGTCTTTCGGAGGCTCGGGTCTGACCTTGATCGGGCGGGCCCCTCGAGTGGGAGAGGGCCCCTGGACGCGGCGCCGTCTTGTGTCTCTGCACGGTCCAGACGCAGGGAAAACGACGGCAACGCAGAGACCAGCGGCGAGGTCCCCAACCGCAGGCTAGGCGAGGAGATGCTGCTGCTCCTCCTGCTTGCTTGCGCCGATTCGCCGCCGCCCACCCCCAACGTGGCGGAGGAGGCCCCGGCGCTGCCGAACCACCGCCGCTTCGCCAGCGCCGCCGAGGCCGTGCAGAGCTTGCTCGCCGATGATCCGCGCGTCATCGGCGTGGGAGAGGTGCACGAGACCACCGAGTCGCCGCCCGGCACCTCCACGCTGGCCCGCTTCACCGCCGAGCTGCTGCCGGTGCTGGCGCCGCGCTCCACCGATCTGGTGATCGAGACCTGGCGGCTGGACGCGGCCTGCGGCGCGCCGGCCGAGGCCGTGGTGGCGCAGGTGGAGGTCGACACCAAGCGCCCCGAAGCGACCAAGAGCGAGATCGTGCTGCTGGCCGAGGCCGCCAAGGCCCGCGGCGTCACGCCCCACGATCTGGTCTTCACCTGCGACGAGTACGCCGGCCTCACCGGCCCCGACGGTGCGGTGGTCTACGACGCCCTGCTCAAGGCGCTGACCGCCAAGCTCGGCGCCAAGGTGGATCAGGCCCTCGCCCGCGACGATGTGCGCCTCGTGCTCTACGGGGGCGCCATGCACAACGATCGGGCGCCGCGCCCCGGTGCAGAGGCCTACAGCTATGGCACGGCCGCTGCGGCGCGGGGGGGCGATGGCTATGTCGAGCTCGATCTCTACGATCCGGCGCGGGTCGCCGGCAAGGCGCTCTTCGTCGATCCCGAATGGGAGCCGCTCCTCAGCGAGGTGGGCCCCGAGGGCGTGCTGCTGGTCGAGCGAGGGCCGCGCAGCCATGTGCTGCTGATGCCAGCGGTCGGGGCGCCTTGAGTCGCCTGAGGATGGCGCCCAGGGGCTACCGCGGCCCCCCTTCGGCGCCGATCGACCCGAACAGAGGCGGCGTTCTTGCCACCCGGATGCCGCTTCGAGGTCGACCATGAGCCCTGGGCGCTTTCAGGACCACTTCAGCGGCGGCGCGGCGGACTACGCGCGCTACCGCTTCGCCTACCCCGCGGCCTTCTTCGAGGCCCTGGCGGCGCGATCACCGGGACGTCGCCGGGCCTGGGATGTGGGGGCGGGCAGCGGTCAGGCCTCTGTGGCCCTGGCGGAGCACTTTGACGAGGTGCTGGCCAGCGAGCCGAGCGGCGCGCAGTTGGGCCTCGCGCCGGCCCACCCGCGGGTGTGGTACCGCCAGGAGCGGGCTGAAGACGCCGAGCTCGAGGATGCCTCGGTGGACGCGGTGCTGGCGGCCCAGGCCATCCACTGGTTCGATCGGCCAGTCTTCTACGCCCGGGTGCGCCGGGCGCTGCGCCCCGACGGCCTGATCGTGGCCTCCACCTACGCCTTCCCCGAGGTCAGCCCGGCGATCGACGCCCGTGTCCTGCGCTTCGCCCAGGAATTGGGGCCCTACTGGCCGGCCTCCTCGGTGCTGCCGCACGGCCGCTACGTCGGCTTGGACTTTCCCTTCCCCGAGCTGCCCTTTCCGCCCTTCGCCTGCGAGCTGCAGTGGACGATTGAGCAGCTCGTGGGCAACCTGCGCACCTGGTCGGGGGCCCAACGGGCCGCAGCGGTGGAGGGCGAGGGGCGGCTCGACGCGCTCTGGCGCGATCTGATCCCGCTTTGGGGCAGCGGGCCCCGCCTCGTGCGCTGGCCGCTTTGGGTGCGCGCTGGGCGGCGTTGATCGTCGCCTCAGCCGGTCAGGACTGCGGGGGGGGCCGGCAGGCTGATCACCAGGGTGGAGCCGGCGCCGGGTTGGGTCACCAGGGTGAGCTGGCCGCCCATCTGCTCAATCAGGCGGTTGGCCGTCACGGGCCCCAATCCGAGGCGCCGGGCGTCGACGCCGCCGCGGGAGGGCAGAAAGAGGCCCTCGGTCTCGGAGGAAGAGAAGCCCCGCCCGCTGTCCGACCAGGAGAGCCGCCACACCTGGCTGCCCGCCTCGCCAACGGCGATGGTGACGGCGAGGCGCACATGGCCGTGATTGGTGTTCTGGATGCAGAAGGTGCCCAGGTGCGTGAGGGCCGCCCGCAGGCTCTCGCGGTGACCGATAAGCACCGGCGGGAGGGCGTCGGCGCGCACGACTTGAAGGTCGAGGCCCCTGGCGGCACAGGCCGGTGTCAGATCGCCGACGACCTCGGCCACCAGCGCATCCAGGGCGATCGGCTCGGGCGGCGCGGGCTGACTCGACAAGGCTTTGGCCCGCAGCAATTCGTCGACCATGTTGAGGAGCTGGCGCCCCCCCGACAGGAGCCGATCGACATAGCCGCTGGCCTCGGCCGACAGGGGCGTCTCGCGCAGCAGCTCGGTGTAGCCAAGGATGGTGTAGAGCGGCGTGCGCAGCTCGTGGCTGACGAGGGCGAGGTAGTGGTCGCGGACGGCCTGCTCGCGGGCGACCTCGGACACGGCGACGGCGAGGTGCCGCTCCTCGATGGCGGCGATCGGGGCGTAGGCGCCGGCGGTGAGGGCGGCCAGCACCTGAAGCTGGGCCAGCAGCTCGGGGGGCGCCGGGCGCTCCAGCCGGATCCATCCGACGGTCTGCTCCACCGCGCGGATCGGCAGCCCCCGGGGCGGCTCGCCTTCGTCCGGCGCCACTGCGAGGTGGACCTCGGCCTGACCGGGGCCGAGCAGCGCGTCGACGGCCTGCTGGAGCCGATCGCCGAGGGGGCGGAGCCCGGGGGCCGCGGCCAAGGAGGCCGCCACCTGGGCGAGCCAGGCCATCGTGCCGGGCGCTGGGGCGTCCGGACCAGGAGTGTCGGCGTGGGCGGGGTGTTGTCGCATCCGGGATACAATGTTTAGCGCCAATCACCGGCCGGCTCAAGGGTGGCGCCCCACGGCTGGAACCGTCGTGAAACTCCCTCGAAGATGGGGTGCCGTCGAAGGGGCCGCGGGCCCGGTCGTCCGGCTAAGGTGCCCGCATTCGCCCCTGGCCCGGCCAGCGGGTCCGGAGGTGTCCCCTTGTCTCGATCCCTGCACACGCTGCTCGGCGGCGCGGTCCTTGGCGCCTGCTTCTTCACCACCCAGGGCTGCACCGAGCTGGCCAAGAGCCTCTCCTCGGTGAAGGCACCCTCGGTGGCGATGAACCGCGTCGATCTGCTCGACGCCCCCACCGCCCGCCAGTCGGCGGCCTGGGCCTGCTACGAGTGGCTCGACAACACCACCTGCCAGCTCGCCGGCTTCGACGACAAGCCCACCAAAAACCAGATGCGCTTCGCCTTCGACCTCGTGCTCGACCTCACCAACGAGAATGAAGACATCCCCATCCCCCTGGTGGAGCTGCTGCTGGCGCTGACCGCGGTGGAGACCGAGAACCTCGGCGCCGTCTGCGTGAGCTTCTGCGACCCCGACGAAGACGAGTGCGTGCCCACCCGCAACGCCGAAGGCGCCTGCGAGGTCGATGAGGAGACCACCGAGGTCAAGAGCGCCTCCGACCTGCTGCCCACCGTCGAAGAGCTGGTCGACCTCGCCGAGGAGGTCATCGACGGCGACTTCGACAATGGCGACTTCCGCGTCATCCAGCCCCAAGAGACCCTGGAGTCGCACCTGCAGTTCGACATGAACGTCGAGACCGTCTTCAACATCGGCGAGGCGCTGTTTTACGAGGCGATGGAGGACTACATCAGCGGCAGCGCGGTCAAGATCAACGTGCCCTACACCGTGGAGGGCACCGCCTTCTTCGATGTCCCCGAGATGGGCCGCTTCGCCGCCGGCTTCGGCCCCTTCGAGGACAAGTTCAAGATCGAGTAGGCCTACTTGACGAAGAGCTCGACCCGGCCGGCGTCGACGTCGGCCGCGAGCACCTCGCCCTCCAGCCAGGGCTCGGTGCCGGACTGGCCGAGCAGGGTGCGGGCCAGCCAGGGCACCTCGGTGCGGGCCGAGATCGAGGCCACGTCGCCGTCGAGGAGCCAGTCGGTGTGCCCGCCTTCGGGGAAGCGCAGGTAGGTGGCGGGGGCCTGGGCCCCCTCCCAAAAGCGCTCGGCGTTGTGCTCTTCGGGGTTGGCGGCGCCGGGGGGCGCGCCAAAGAGCAGAAAGGGCACGGTGAGCCCGGCCATCTGCCCGGTGTCGCCCTCGTAGGAATTGGGGGCCACCGAGAAGTCGTTGCAGTGGTCGGGGTCGATGGAGCAGGGGGCGCCGCCGCTGTCGACTGGGTCCCAGGCCACCACCGCCGCCACGCGCGGGTCGCGGATTGCGCCCAGCACGGCGATCTTCCCGCCGCGCGAGTGGCCGGCGAAGACGATGCGATCGGGGTCGGCGGGGCGATCGAGGCCGAGCACGTGGTCGAGGGCGGCGCTGGCCTCGACGGCGTCGGCGTCGTGATCGGCCGGCTCGGCCATCGAGTTTGAAGAGAAGGTGAAGCCGAAGACCCGCCAGCCCCAGGAGGCGAGGTGCTCGGCGAGGCCAGCGTAGCTCTCGGGTGTGGCGAGGAAGCCGGGCATGAGGATCACGGTCTGGACCTCGCCCTCGCCTTCGGGCACCCACTCGATGGCGTTGAGGGTCTCGGTGGGGCCCTCAAAGGTGGAGGCCTGGGTGGAGACCGCGAAGGGGCCCATCCCAGCGGGATCACCGACGAAGGCGGTGTCGCCCAGGGCGGTGTCGTCGGGCTTGGCGGAGCAGGCGAGGAGGATGAACAGCATTTGAAAGCGTAACCAGTCCCGCGCACGGGGCCAGCGCAGCCCTGAAGAGGCCCAGCGGGGCCGGCGTCGGTCGGCTACGGCAGCTTGCAGCCGCCAGGAGCCTCATGTCCGCGCGCCGACTCGCATTCCTTGTTGTTCTGGTGGCCTTTCTCGGGGTCTGCGCGGGCCTTGTGGGCTCGGGTGGGCTCGGCACGCTCTACCTCGCCAGCCAGGGCCGCCTGCCGCCCCTCTCGCTGCTGGTCGAGGATCCGGGCGCCTGGTGGCGGGAGCTGGAGCGCCGGCAGGCCGGCCTCGAGGAGGTCGCCGCGGGCGAGCCCCCGGGAGAGGCGCCGATCGCCGCCGACCGCGGCGAGCCCCCGGTGGAGGCCGCCCCCGTGGCCGAGGCGGCGCCGGCCGACACCGCCGCCCCCGCTGCGCCTCCCCTGGCCCGCCGCCCCCTGGGGCTCGGTGTGCGCGGCAAGATCCCGCATCGGGGCGCCGGCGCGCGCGGTCGGACGGCCCGCAGCGCCGAGGCCAGCCCCGCGCCCGCCGAGTCGGAGGCCGCCGCGGCCCCGGAGGCGACGCCCAGCGCCACCGCCTCGTCGACAGGCGGCTGTCAGGTGGAGGGGGTCACCCAGATCGACAGCACCCACTACATCCTCTCGCGGGCCTTCGTAAACAAATACATCCGCGATTCGGAGCGCGCGCAGAAGCAGGGCTACGCCACCTGGGCCAACGACAAGGGCGGCGATCGCGCGGGCGTGCGGCTCAAGCAGCTCCGCTGCGCCCCGCGCACCGCCGGCCTGCGCAACGGCGACGTGGTGCGCTCGGTCAACGGAAAGAGCGTCACCTCCACCCTCGACGCCTGGGCGGTCTACCGCGAGGTGCAGAGCGCCAGCCGCTATACGGTGGTGATCAAGCGCAAAGGCAGCCCGCTCACCCTGCACTACGAAGTGCGCTGAGCCCGCCGCGTTAGGCGCCCGCCCCCACGGTGAGCGCCGGTGCTGTTTCCGACCCTGGAGTTCGCGATCTTCCTGGCCCTGGCCCTGGCCCTCTCCTGGGCGGCGCGCGGGGCGGGGCTGGGGTGGCGGGCGCTGCTGCTGGGTTTGAGTTGGGCCTTCTATGGCTGGTGGGACTGGCGCTTTGTGGGGCTGCTGGGCGCCTCCACCCTCGTGAACCAGGCCCTCGTCGTCCTCCTCGACCGCCAGACGGGCGGGCGACGCCGGCTGCTCCTCGCGGTGACGGTGGCCTTCAACCTCGGCTTGTTGGGACTGTTCAAGTACGCCGACTTCTTTCTTCTGTCGGTGGAGGCAACCGCGGCGGCCCTGGGCTTGGGGGTGGCGATGCCCCTGCTCGACTGGGCCCTGCCGGTGGGGGTGAGCTTCTTCACCTTTGAGGCCCTCTCCTACGCCATCGACGTGCACA
>JBEIQK010000634.1:0-3973 GCA_040376505.1 Alphaproteobacteria bacterium
CCCGTGACCACGACCGCGGGTAGGACGCCCCGGCGCGCCTGCGCGAGCAGGGCAACACCGGCCTCGTGCTCGCGCACGACGCCGACACGATGGCCCGGGCCGATCACCTCGGCGAGGTCGGCCCCGGCGCCGGCCGCGAGGGCGGTCGACTGATCGCCCAGGGCAGCCCCGCGGAATTCCTCGCCTCGGCGGCGCTGACCGCCCGCTACCTCCGCCGCGAGGAGACGATCCCCCTCCCCGCCCGCCGCCGCCCCGCCGACGGCCCGGCCCTCCGCCTGCGCGGCGCCCGCAGCCACAACCTCCAGAAGGTCGATGCCTCCTTCCCCCTCGGCACCCTCACCGTCGTCACCGGCGTGTCGGGCTCGGGCAAGAGCACCCTCGTCAACCACACCCTGGCCAAGGCCCTGGCCCGCCAGCTCCACGCCGCTGAAGACCCACCCGGCGCCCACGATGGCATAGACGGCGTCGAGCAGATCGACAAGATCGTACAGATCGACCAGGCCCCGATCGGCCGCACGCCGCGCTCCAACCCGGCCACCTACACCGGGGCGATGGACCTCATCCGCGATCTGTTCACCGCCGTGCCCGACGCCAAGGCCCGTGGCTTCAAGAAGGGGCGCTTCTCCTTCAATGTCTCGGGCGGCCGCTGCGAGGAGTGCCAGGGCGCCGGCGTGAAGACCGTGGAGATGCAGTTTCTCTCCGATGTCGAGGTGCCCTGCGAGGCCTGCGAGGGCCGCCGCTTCAACCCCGAGACCCTGGCCGTGCGCTACCGTGGCCACACCATCCACGAGGTGCTCGAGCTCACCATCGCCGAGGCGGCGCGCCTCTTTTCGACCCACAAGCGCCTGCGGCGCATCCTCGACACCCTCGTCGAGGTCGGCCTCGGCTATGTGTCTCTTGGACAGACCAGCACCACCCTTTCCGGCGGCGAGGCCCAGCGCATCAAGCTCGCCGCCGAACTGGCCCGCCCCACCACCGGCCGCACGCTGTACATCCTCGACGAGCCCACCACCGGCCTGCACATGGCCGACGTCAAGCGCCTGCTCGTCGCCTTGCAGCGCCTCGTCGACGCCGGAAACACCGTGCTGGTGATCGAGCACAACACCGATGTGATCAAGGTCGCCGACTGGCTCATCGACATGGGCCCCGAGGGCGGGGCCGGCGGCGGTCGCCTCGTCGGCGCCGGCACCCCCGAGGCCCTGGCCAGCGTAGACAGTCCCACCGGCCGGGCCCTGCGCATGGTGCTAGCCGCCGAGCTGCACCCCCAGTCCCTCGCCGCCGAGCCCGCCCCCATCGACTACGCCGCCCGGCCGCCCCGCACGATTCGACTGACCGGCGTGCGCACCCACAACCTCCAGAACCTCGACCTGACCCTGCCCCAGGGCCAGATGACCGTGATCACCGGCCCCTCGGGCAGCGGAAAGACCAGCCTCGCCTTCGACACGATCTTCGCCGAGGGCCAGCGGCGCTACGTCGAGAGCCTCTCCACCTACGCCCGGCGCTTCCTCGGTCGCCAGGATCGGCCCCCCCTCGACAAGGCCGAGGGCCTCGCCCCCGCCATCGCCATCGATCAGCACAACCGCGGCGCCAACCCGCGCAGCACCGTGGCCACCGTCACCGAGCTCTACGACGGCCTGCGCCTGCTCTACGCCCGCATCGGCCGCGCCCACTGCCCCACCTGCGCCAAGCCCATCGAGGCCCTCTCCCCGAGCGGCGCCGCCCGCCGCCTGCGCGAGGCCAACCCCGGCGCCGGCCACCTCCTCTGCACCCTCTCGCCGGGCACCCACGCCGCCGACCTGCGTCGCGACGGCTTCTCTCGCGTCTGGAAGCAAGGCGAGCGCGAGCTCGACGCCCTCATCACCGCCGAGGGCGAGGCCCTGGTGCTCGACGGCTACGCCCTGGTGGTCGATCGACTGAACCCCGGCACCGTAGACAGTGACCGCCTCGCCGAGGCCATCGCCACCGCCTACGGCTACGGCGACGGCCGCGCCCTCTTCCACCCCCGGGCGGGCGGGGGCCCGATCGTGCTCACCCGCAGCGCGCTCTGCCCCGATCACGGCCGCATCCTGCCCGAAGAGCTGAGCCCCCGGCACTTCAGCTTCAACCACCACGCCGGCGCCTGCACCGCCTGCGGCGGCCTCGGCAAGCGCGAGGCCCTCGACTCCGCCCTGGTGCTGCCCAAGCCCCACCTCAAGCTGGAGAGCGCCCTCGACGGCCGGGTGGGCACCCTGCTCTACCGCTCCAGCCGGGCCAGCGCGATCCTCACCGCCCTGTTCAAGCGCTTTGACACCCCCGAAGAGACCCCCGTCCAGGCCTGGCCCCCCGCCCTGCGCGAGGCCCTCCTCTACGGCGTCGAAGGCACCGTCTCCCTCAACTATGCCCGCCGTTGGGGCAAGACCTACTCCCGCATTCAGGAGGAGCAGCCCTGGGCCGGCCTGCTGCCGTTGATCGACGGCTGGGAGGCCCGCTGCGAGTGGCTGCGGCGAGAGACGGTCTGTTCATCCTGCCGCGGCGCCCGCCTCAAGGCCGAGCACCTCGCCGTCACCATCGGCGCCGGCCCCCGGCTCAACATCGCCGAAGCCACCGCGCTCACCGTCGACGACAGCCTGCGCTTCTGGGCCGGCCTGCACCTCAGCCCTTCCGACGCCGCCATCGCCGAGCAGGTGCTGATGGAGCTCTCCTCCCGCCTGCGCTTCCTGCGCGACGTGGGTCTGGGCTACCTCACCCTCGACCGGGCCGCCGAGACCCTCTCCGGCGGCGAGTCCCAGCGCATCCGCCTCGCCAGCCAGCTCGGCGCGCGACTGACCGGCACCCTCTATGTGCTCGATGAGCCCACCATCGGCCTGCACCCCCGCGACACCGAGCGCCTCCTCGGCACCCTGCGGGGCCTCCGCGACCTCGGCAACACCCTCATCCTCGTCGAGCACGACCCCGAGGTCATCCGGGCCGCCGACCACATCGTCGACATGGGCCCCGGCGCCGGCGAGCACGGCGGCCGCATCGTCGATCAGGGCGATCTGGCCCATATTCTCGCGGGCCCCGGCCTCACCGGCGCCTTCCTCTCCGGCCGCCGCACCCTGAGTCAACCGTCCACGCGCCGCCCCACCCAGGACTGGATCACCACGCCGCCCGCCTGGCTGCACAACCTCAAGGGCGTAGAGGGCCGCTTTCCCATCGGCTGCTTCACCGCCGTGACGGGCGTGAGCGGCTCGGGCAAGTCCAGCCTCGTGATGGAGCACCTCGCACCCCAGCTCGAGGCCGCCGCCGCCGCCTCCGGCCGTCGCGGCAAGGCCCTGCGCCTCGTGGTGGTCGATCAGCAGCCCATCGGCCGCAGCCCGCGCAGCACCCCGGCCACCTACTGCGATCTGATGAACCCCATCCGCGATCTGTTTTCGGAGACCGCCGCCGCCCGGGCCAAGGGCTGGGGCCCCATCCGCTTCGCCTACAACGGCGGCGACGACACCGGCCGCTGCCGGGCCTGCGAGGGCCGCGGCGTGGTGCAGGTGGAGATGCACTTCTTGAGCGACGTCTGGATTCAGTGCGAGCCCTGCGGCGGCCGCCGCTACGCGCCGGAGACCCTCTCGGTGCGCTGGAAGGGCCACTCCATCGCCGACGTCCTCGACCTCACCGTCGACGACGCCCTGGGCGTCTTCCTCGGCCACCGCAACCTCCAGAAGCGGCTCCAGGCCTTGCACGACGTCGGCCTCGGCTACCTGCGCCTCGGCCAGCCCGCCACCACCCTCTCCGGCGGAGAGGCCCAGCGGGTCAAGCTGGCCACCGAGCTGGTCGGCCGGCCCACGCCCACGGCCTTCTTGTTGGATGAGCCGACCACCGGGCTGCACCTCGTCGACATCGAGAAGCTGCTCTCGGTGCTGCACCGCCTCGTGGACAATGGGCATACGGTGATCACGATTGAGCACCACCTCGATGTGATTCGAAACGCCGACTGGGTGATCGAGATGGGCCCCGAGGG
>JBEIQK010001060.1:0-1848 GCA_040376505.1 Alphaproteobacteria bacterium
AGCCAAGGCAGCGGCCGGCCCACCGGTTGAGGATCGCCCTCTCCCGTCGCCGCAGCGGCCCACGTCGGCGACCGCCCGGACCCGCGGGGATCACGACATCGACGCCATCTCCGCTGCATCGGAGGCGGCACACAGCGCCGATGGCCCGGCGCGCGCCGGCCCACCAGGGGTGACCACGTCCGTACAGCCGCCCCGGCCCCGCCGAACGTCGTCGGAGGGCCCCCAGACCACACATTCCCTTGACGGCGCGAGGAGCCTGTCGGCGGGCCTCAAGTTGCCGGACCCCCGACCGACGCAGTAGGGGAACGGCGTGCAAGCGCACGCCCGATCAGCTACAAGGCGCCCCAACGGTGGAGGCCGCCCAGCATCCCCCACGATCTTCCCTCAGCCCCCCTGAGCCGCAGATGTGGTCGAGATTCTGGTGCCTCGCATCAGTACAGGCGGTCTTCATGGCCCTTTTCGAGGATCCCTGTTAACTCTTTGTCGAACCTGACCCTCGAACCCGTCCGAAAGCGGACCGGACCCGAGTATTAGGTGTGCGCGGAGGCAGCTTCATGGACTGGATTGTCAAGTTCTTCCAGGACGGCGGAAATCTGATGTACGTGAACCTGTTGGTCATGGTGTTCGCCATGGCCATCGTGTTCGAGCGTGCATTCATGCTGATGTTCAAGTACCGCATGGACACCAAGGCCTTCATGTCCGAGATCGAGAAGGCGCTCGGCGCAGGCAACATGCCGAAGGCCAAGAAGCTCTGCAAAGATCAGGTCGGCCCCATGCTCCCCCGGGTGATCTTTTCGGCGCTCAACGCCTCGTACCTGGGCCCCGAGGCCACGGCCCGGGCCATCGACGAGAGCAAGGCGGAGGTCTCTCCCCACATCGGCAAGCGCACCAACATGCTCTGGCCGATCGCCAACATCGCCACCCTCATCGGCCTCGTCGGCACGGTGTTCGGTCTGATCCAGGCCTTCGCCGCGGTCAACAGCGTGACGGGCGCCGAGAAGTCGGCCCTGCTCACCGCCGGTATCGCCCACGCCATGAACAACACCGCCTGGGGTCTCTCCATCGCGCTGGTGTGCACCCTGGCGCACATGATCCTCTCCAACGTGTCCAAGGGTCTCAACGAAGACCTCGAGCTGGCCTCCCTCAAGATCGAGAATCTCCTCGCCCGGCTGATGGCGGAGCGCGCCAAGGGCGCCGCCGCTGGCAGCGAGTCCTGAGCAGATCGCGAGCACCCTGACTCCGGGAGGGTCTGACGATGGGACCAGCAGGTGATGACGCGGCAGATGCCGAGTTGAACATCATCCCCTACCTCGACATCATCATGAACCTCGTGATCTTCCTCATCTTCTCGTTTGAGGTGGTGCTGGAGAACACGCAGATCGATGTCCCTGCGCCGGCCTACTCTGCGGTGGGCGGTGGGGGCGAGCAGAGCAACTCGCTCTCGGTCTTCGTCCACTCCAGCGGCTACGACATCGTACCGGTGGTCACCGGCGTCGACGGCCTGAGCGGAAAGGAGACCATTCCCCTCAAGAATGGCCAGTACGACACGGCCGAGCTCACCAAGGCGCTGGAGCGGCTCGACACGCAGTTCAACTTCGGGCCTGACATGCTCATCACCGCCGACCCGAAGATCGCCTACAAGACCATCGTGGAGACCATGGACGCCGCGCGCAACGACACCAAGGGCAAGGAGCTCTTTCCGCTGGTGGCCCTCTCTGAAGCCGTGCAGGGGGGCTGAGTATGAGCGACGTCGCCGCGACCTCCGAGACCCTCCCGGTGCTCGACAACCCCTTCAAGGGGATGAAGCGCAAACGCAAGCGCAAGACCCTGGCCAAGGGCGAGGCGGAG
>JBEIQK010001019.1:0-2007 GCA_040376505.1 Alphaproteobacteria bacterium
GCTCATTCCGACCAGCTCACCCGCAGCTCTTCGCTGGCGTCGGCGAGCCAGTTCTCCAGCACGCGCTGGCCATTGGTGATCTGCCGGTCGCCGCACTCGCGGCGGGGGTCGGCCAGCGCGGCCTCGTTGATGAGGGCCTTCCAGACCTCCACCTCGGCGAGGAGGGCCTCGACGTCGATGTCATCGGCGAGGGCCATCGCAGCCTCGGCCTGATCGGCCTTGCAAGCGGCGTCCGCCCAGCAGGCGTCGGCGATGGCGCCCACCGGCCGCTTCCAGTTCATGCCCCAGGAGCGGGCGCTGTAGAAGGCGTAGTCGAGATCCCAGGGGATGATCTGGGCGCGGCCGCCGGCGCCGGGGTTGAAGTACACCCGGTAGTTGTTGTCATTGGTCACATAGCCGTCGACATGGCCGATCCACTGTTCAACCGCGAAGTGGCGGTGGTTGTGGTCCCAGTCGAGGGTACCGGCGGTGGCCGTGAGCAGGTCGGCGCTGTCTTCGAGCGAGGCGGTGACCGCGAAGACATCGGCGAGCCCGACATCCTCGCCCTCTTCCAGCACAAAGTAGTCATCGAGGGAGGGGGTGAAGTCCACGAGCTGGTAGTCCCAGTCGCCATACCAATGGTACTTGCCATCGTAGAGGTTGCCGCTGTCGTCGGCGAAGCTGCGCTGGAGCCAGCGGTCGTCGGGATACTCGATGACCGGGTAGAGCCCGTAGTCCTCCCCGTTCACGCGGACCCAGGCAAAGGCGGTGCGCATATGCGGCAGGCCCGCCTGGGCGAAGACGGCCTGCCCCAGCGGATCGCGCAGGTAGCTGCAGTCCACCACCGCGTTGTTGAGCGCCAGGGTCTCCAGGCCGTAGAAGCGCTGATCGTCGACGAAGGCATTCCACTTGATCTTGAACTTTGGCTTGCCGTCCATCGTGCGAAAGCTGCCGATCTTGCCGCGCAGGCGCAGGCCCACATCAGGCACGGCCTCTCCGTCGATGGAGACGGTGGCCCGCACATAGGTGGTGGAGTCGGCGGCCAGGGCGGCCAACCCCTCTTCGGGGATGGTCAGCTCGATGGCGAGGAGGTGGCTCTTGTCAAAGAGCCAGGCGCTCTCGGTGGTGTCGATCGTCACCCCCTCCAGCACCTCGCCCGCCTCGGCGGGGGGTGGTGGGCCGGGGTCTACCGGAGCCGGCTCGTCGGGAGAGGGCACGGCGTCGACGTCACCGGGGAGCGAGCCGTCGCTGTCACACGCGCCCAGCAGAAAGAAGAGGGGCAGGCATCGCATGGGGGCGCTCCGAGGGCCGAGGGGCCCGAGATCATCGGTGCAACCAAGCTACCGCAGCCATCCGCCACCCGCACCCGCCGCCGGATCAGGGCGCCTCCACCACATCCAGGCTGACCGACCGCAGGCTGTCGTCGAGGGCGTCGAGCAGGTGGTCGATCTGGGCGTTGGTGTGGGCGGCCGAGAGGGTGATGCGCAGGCGCTCGGCCCCCGGCGCCACGGTGGGCGGGCGGATGCCGGGAACCAGCACCCCGCGGGCCTTGAGCGCCGCTGCCACCGCCATGGTGCGGGCCCCGAGCACGATGGGGACGATGTGGTCGCGGCCAGGCGCCGAGATGCCCAGGGCCCACAGCCCGGCCCGCAAGCGGCGCACATTGGCGGCGAGTTGGGCCCGGAGCCCATCATCGGCGAGGCGCAGCGCGACAAAGGCGGCGCGGGCGGCCGGCTCGGGCAGGGCGGTGGTGAAGATGAAGCTGCGGCCCTGGCTGATCAGCAAGGTTCGCAGGGCGGGTGGGCCCACCACGAAGGCCCCCATCGAGCCAAAGGCCTTGCCGAGGGTGCCCACTACGAAGTCGGGCACCACGCCGGCGCCAAAGCTGGCCCCGCGGCCCCCGGGGCCGAGGACGCCGACCGCATGGGCCTCATCGACGCACAGCCAGGCGCCGGCGGCGGCGGCGCTGCGCCCCAGGCGGGGCAGGTCGACCACGTCGCCGTCCATCGAGAAGAGCCCCTCGGTGAC
>JBEIQK010000855.1:0-2698 GCA_040376505.1 Alphaproteobacteria bacterium
GCGTAGCCGTCGAAGCCGATCTGGGTGATCTGGGCGGCGGAGCGGGCGCGCAGATCGGGCCAGAAGCCGCCCTGGACGATGCCGAAGAGGGCCTGATCGGGGCGGCTGTGGGCGGCCTTGCTGCGGGCCTCCCAGCGGGCGGTGCGATCGACGCTCTGGCTGGCGGCGGCCTTGTCGGTGCCAAATGCAAGGCATTCGTCAAAGACCATCGCGATGTCGGCGCCCAGGGCCTGCTGAATCTCCATCGAGCGCTCTGGAGAGAGGAAGGTCTTCTGTCCGTCCACCTCGTAGGCGAAGGTGACGCCGTCTTCGTCGACCTTGGACTTGGCGAGGCTGAAGACCTGAAAGCCCCCCGAATCGGTGAGGATCGGCTTGTTGACGCCCATCATGCGGTGAAGGCCGCCGTGGCGCTGCACCACGCGTTCTCCTGGGCGCTGGGAGAGGTGGTAGGTGTTGGCGAGCAGGATTTGCGTGCCGGTGTCGGGGATCAGGCTGGGGGGCAAACCGCGGATGGCGCCCTGGGTGCCGACGGGCATGAAGACAGGCGTCTGCACGGTTCCGTGGGGGAGGGTCAGCGTGGTGGCGCGGGCCGTTCCATGGGTGGTGGCCTGGGTCGCATCAACGGTGAATGGAAAGTGAAGCACGTTTCAGCCTGCTTGGGTGCGGCCCGACCGCCGCGGGCGCCGCGTATCTCGCACCTTGGGCCAGGGCCCGAATCTTCGTCGCCCCTCGTTGCTTTGGGGGGCCTGCCGTGACTAGAATGGGGTTCACGTTCTCCGGATCAGTATGCCCCCGCCCATGCAACGGCCGCAGCCCTTTACCCCAGGCACCCCCCTCTCCGAGCACTACCTCGTAGAAGGGTTGGTTCGACTTGCTGAAGGGCGAATGTTCTACATCGCGAACGATGATCGCGCGGATCGGCCGCGGCGGTTCTGCTGGGAGTGCGCCTGCGACGACACGCTGCGGTCGGAGACGACCTGCGTGAGCTGCGGCGCCGATCTCTCTCCGCGGCGCTTCCTGGTGGCGGTGCGCTGGGATCAGGCCGGCTTCCGGCCCTTCGCCGACTTCTTCGAACGCCGCATCGACCACCCCGCCTTCGCGGCGCCGGTCGATATGTTCTTCCAGGACAACGTGATGTGTACGGTCACGCCCTGGAATGGCGAGGGCGTGCTGGTCGATGAGGCGAGCCCGCTGTCGGTGGAGCGATCGCTCTACATCGCCCAGCGCATGACCGGGCTGCTGGCCTTCCTGCACCAGAAGGGCGTGAGCCTGGGGCGGCTCAACCTCGCCCACTTCCTGGTGCGCACCACCCAGGATGAGGTCGAGTACTTCCTCTTCGATCCCGACATCCAGCGCGTGCAAGACGGCCCGGTGCCCGATGGCATGCGCGGGCGCGAGCTCCCCTGGCTGGCGGCCATGGTGCGGCGGCTGGTGCCGGTGGGCGCCAACAAGCTGCGCGACTTCTTCTCCAAGGGCAAGGATGGCATCTTCCCGTCGCCCTTTGAGTTCGGCCGCGCCATCGAAGAGATGATGGAGGCCGAGCCCCTCGGCCCCCACTCGATCTCGGCCGCCATGAGCGATGTGGGCCTCATCCGCAGCCTCAACGAAGACAACTGGGGCTGGGGTCAGCTCAGCGCCGACGTCGAGCTGCATGTGGTCGCCGACGGCATGGGCGGGCACGAGGCCGGCGAGGTGGCCAGCGACATGGCGGTGGAGATCATCTGCCGCGAGGCCCGCCGGCGGCTGGAGCAGCAGCCCCAGGTCACGCCCCACGCGCTCGAGAACGTGCTCGAAGAGAGCTTCCGCTCGGCCAACAACGCCATCAAAGACCACAGCGAGCGCATGGGCAGCGACATGGGCACCACCATGGTGGCCACGCTGCTGATGGGCAAGCAGCTCGCCTATGTGGCCAACGTGGGCGACTCCCGCGGCTACCTGATGCGCGAGGGCGTGCTGCACCAGGTCACGCGCGATCACAGCCTTGTGGCGCGGATGGTCGAGCAGAACCGCATCACCAAAGAAGACGCCCGCCACCACCCGCACAGCAACATCCTGCTGCGCACCGTGGGCACCGAGCGCGACGTTGACGTCGACATCTTCAGCGTGGAGCTGTCGGCGGGCGATCGCCTGCTGCTCTGCTCGGACGGCCTGTGGGGTGAGGTCGACGACGAGGACATCGAGGCGATCCTCAACGCCTATGAAGACCCTCGGCAGGCCTCGCGTGAGCTGGTGCGGGCGGCGCACTATGCCGGGGCCCGCGACAACGTCACGGTGCTCGTCATCACGGTGTGAGCGCCGACCCTGCCGCGCTGGTTGCCCTCTCGGAGTCGGTCGCTGCCCGCGGCGGCCGAATCTGGGCGGTGGGGGGCGCGGTCCGCGATGGGCTGCTGGGGCGACCGAGCAAGGACACCGATCTGGAGGTCTTCGGCCTCAGCCCGGCGCAGGTGGCCGAGGTCCTGGGCCGCTTTGGCCGCGTCGATCAGGTGGGGCGCAGCTTCTCGGTCTTCAAGCTGCGCCTGCAGGGCGAAGAGCTCGATGTGGCCTGCCCCGAAGACGATCCACCGGGCCCCGTGCGCGATCAGGCCGACGCCGTCGCCCGCTGGGCGCGCTCGGCGCGCCGGCGTGACCTCACCATCAACGCCCTGGCCCAGGATCTGGTCAGCGGCGAGATCCTCGACGTGGTCGGCGGCCTCGACGA
>JBEIQK010000934.1:0-2360 GCA_040376505.1 Alphaproteobacteria bacterium
CTGGAGACGGGGCCGCGGGCGCTTCAGGGGCGTGGAGGCCCAGGCTCTACCGTGTTAGCGGCGCGCATGGCGCGCTACTTCAACACCACCGGCCCCTGCGATCCTGCGCTGCACTACGCGCTCCCCGCCGAGGATCGCCTGCCGGAGCTGGCGCCCTTCTTCGATCGCCAGCAGTATTTTGTTCTGCACGCGCCGCGGCAAACCGGCAAGACCACGGCGATGCGCGCTGTCGCCGCCCGCCTGCGGTCGGAAGGCCTGGCGGCCTGCTGGGCCACCCTCGAAGGGAGCCAGGGAGTGGGGGAGGTCGCCGAGGCCGAGGCCTTGTGGCTGCGGGCCCTTCACCGCGCCGGGCGTCGGGCCCTGCCGCCAGCCTGGGCGCCGCCCGATCCGAGCGCCGCGCTGGCCGGCACCCCCGGGGATCGCCTTGGCGCCTACCTGTGTGCCTGGGCAGAGGCCCTCTCGGTGCCCCTGGTGCTGCTGCTCGATGAGGCCGATGGGGTGGCCGGCGCGGCCCTGATCAGCCTGCTCCGGCAGCTCCGCGACGGCTTCATGGACCGCGGCGTGGGGCGCTTTCCCACCTCGGTCGCCTTGATTGGGATGCGCGATCTGCGCGACTACGTCGCACTGTCCAAGGATGGCCGGTCCATCCACCCAGGCTCTCCCTTCAACATCAACGCCGGCTCCATCACCTTGCGGAACTTCAACGCCGCCGAGGTCGTGGCGCTGCTGGGCCAGCATGAGGCCGAGACAGGGCAGCCCTTTTTGCCCGAGGCCGCCGCGGAGATCGCCGAGATCACCGATGGGCAGCCCTACCTCGTCAATGCCCTCGCCGACCTCTGTGTGAGCAAGGGGGTGCCCGACCGCAGTCAGCCCATCGGCCGTTCCCATGTGGAGGCGGCGCGTGAACAGTTGATCCGCGCCCGGACGACCCACCTCGACAACCTCGCCGAGCGACTGAAAGAGCCGCGCGTGGCCGCCATCATCCAGGCCCTCCTGACCGGAGACTCCGCCCACGCCATCAACGAGGACTCCGATGACAGCCAGTATGTGCGAGACCTCGGGCTGATCCGGCTGGGGCCACAAGGCCTGGAGGCGGCCAACCCGATTTACCGGGAGGTTTTGGCCCGCCAGCTCTCTCACAACATTCAGAGCTCTCTCCAGGGCGCTACCTGGCCTTGGGCCCACCCCGATGGGCGACTGAACATGGCCGCCCTCCTTGCGGCCTTTCGCCCCTGGTGGCGGGAGCACGCCGACGTGGTGGCCAGCCAGACGCCCAACTACCCCGAGGCGCTGCCCCACCTCGCGCTCTGCGCCTTCTTGCAGCGCGTGGTGAACGGAGGGGGGCGGGTCCACCGCGAATTCGCCGCGGGGCGTGGAGCCATGGACCTCCTCGTGGAGTTTGGCCCTGACCGCTTCGCGCTTGAGATCAAGCGGGTGCGCAGCCGCGATTCTTTGGAGACGGTGATCCAGCGCGGGGGGGCCCAACTGGCGCGGTATCTCGACACCGTCGGCCTTGGGGAGGGCTGGCTGGTGGTCTTTGATGTGCGGCCGGGGCGGACCTGGGAGGAGCGTTTGTTTTCGCGGGAGCTGGTGGTGGAGGGTAAGACGGTGCGGGTCTTGGGGGCCTGAGGCGGGCCGCGCCCCTACACCCCCAACACTTCCGCCAGCGGCAGCAGCACGTCCGCATCGAGGGCCGCGTAGGCCAGTTGGGCGGGCGACAGGGGCCTGCGGGTCCAGTCGCTGGTCTGCTCGCTCTTGTCGAGGATCACCCCCAACTCCCGCGCGCAGACCGCCGCGAGGCTGTGGCCGCCCTCGACGGCGCCGCGGCGGGCCCGCGAGAGGGCCAGCGTGTCGATCACCCCAGCCAGCTCGATGCCCTGGCGCCCCAGGACGGCCCGCTCGAAGGCGGCGTTGTGAATCACCTTCTCGATCTCCCGATCGGCCAGGATGTCGGCCAGCGGGCCCAGATCGGAGAGCTCCAGCGCGTCGAACAGGTAGACCGCCTCGGCGCTGGCCACCTGCACCAGACAGAGCGCCCCGCTGTGCAGGGTGGTCTCCACGTCGAGGCCCAGCCGCCCCGCGTCGGCCAGCACTTCGCAGGCCTCGGCGAGGCCGGCGGCAGTGTCGATCCAGCGCAGGGCTCGGCGCACCGGCGAAGGGCTCGGCGACACCGTCTCCGGTGAGGCCGGCTCCAGCGGCGGCGGCGCCAGGGTGGCCGCCTGGAGCGCCCGCTCACCCCCCAGCCAGCGAAAGGCCCCTCCCAGGTCGAGCAGGTAGGTGGCGATCATCTCCCGCTGCACCCAGTCGGGCATCAGGGGCTGGAACTTGCTCAAGCGATAGGCCGGCAGGCTGGCCGCCAC
>JBEIQK010000471.1:0-5143 GCA_040376505.1 Alphaproteobacteria bacterium
CTGCTGCTCTCCTTTGGCGGCGCGCTGACCCGCAGCCCCCGCGCCCAGGCCGCCGCCCGCGCCCTGCCCGCCGAGGCCCTGCTGATCGAGACCGACGCCCCAGACCAGCCGCCCCAGCGCCCGCCCGGCGCACCCATCGGCGCCCCCTGCCGCCCGGTCGATCTGGCCGTTATCGCAAGCGCCCTCGCCGCCCTGCGCGGGGTCGACCCGGCCGACCTCGCCGCCACCACCGCCGCCAACGCCCGGCGGATCCTGCGACTGACGGAGCCCCGCCCTTGAGCGACCACGAGCCCACCGAAGACGCCTACCGCCTGCACCGCCGCTTTGATCGCATGGGCCGCCTCGTCGGCGACGCCGCCATGGAGCGGCTCTTCGCCAGCCATGTCGTCGTCATCGGCCTGGGCGGCGTGGGCTCCTTCGCCGCCGAGGCCCTGTGCCGCAGCGGCGTCGGCCGCCTCACCCTCGTCGACTTCGACACGGTCTGCGTCACCAACACCAACCGCCAGCTCCAGGCCATGCGCGGCACCGTCGGCAAGCCCAAAGCCAGCGTGCTGGCTGAGCGCCTGCGCCTGATCAACCCCCAGGCCGAGATCAAGGCCATCCCCCTCTTCTACGAGGCCCGCATCGCCGATCTCCTCCTCAAGGGGGCCGACTGGGTGGTGGACGCCATCGACAACGTCACCACCAAGTGTCACCTGCTCGCCACCTGCCGGGCCCGCCAGCTCCCCATCGTCTGCGCCACCGGCGCCTCGGGGCGCATCGACCCCACCCGCGTGAAGGTGGCCGATCTGGCCGACACCCGCGTCGACCCCCTCGCCGCCGCCGTCCGCCGCATCCTGCGCGAGAAGCACGATCTGCCCGCCAAGGGCCCCTGGGGCATCCCCGCCGTCTTCTCCGACGAGGCCCCGGCCGACCCGGTGGAGCTGCACTACGATCACGGCCAGGGCTTCGCCTGCGTCTGCCCCAATGACAACGACCACCACACCTGCGACGAGCGCAACGTGATCTGGGGCACCACCTCCTTCGTCACCGGCGCCGTGGGCCTCACCGCCGCCAGCGTCGTCGTTCGCGCCCTCACCGGCCGCTAGCCGAGGATGCGCAGGGCGCCGGGCTCCCCCTCGCCCAACTCCCCTTCGCGCAGGGCGAAGAAGAGGTCGCGCACGGGGGTGGCCTCCCCGCTGGCCAGGGCCCCCAACAGCAGGCTCATCGGCATCACGGCGAAACCCTTGCGCGGCGCGGCCACGATCAGCCGCTCCAGGCCATCTTCGCGCTGCAGGTAGCGCCAACGCCAGCCCGCCAGGCGGCAGAGCTCCTCGCCCCACAACGCGCCCAGGGCCATCGCCAGCTCCTCGCGGGAGAGCCCCTCGGGCAGGGGCTCACCGGCGTGCAGCGCGTCGACCACATCGGCCATGCCGAGGATGAGCAAGGCCGGATCGACCTCATCGATGTCTTCGACCTCGGGCGGCAGCGGAACCCGCTCCAGCCCCATCGTGAGGAGGACCGACAGCTCGGCCTCCTCCTCGTCGGTCAGCGCCCGGTCCACGCGCCCACGCCCGCGTCGGCCAGCTCCTTGTCGAGCTGCCCGGTGACGATCATCGTCACCATCTTCAGGTCGCCGCGAAAGCTCCACAGGGGGTGGCTGAAGGTGGCCGGGCGGTTCTTCTCCACGACGAAGTGCCCGATCCAGGCCAGCGCGTAGCCCGGCAGCAGCCCCAGGGGCGCGAACCAGGGCTTCATCGCGAAGATCGAGGCCAGCAGCACCGCCGCGGCGATCATCGTGCCCGTGGCGTGCAAGGCCCGGTTGGTGGGGTTGGCGTGCTCACCCAGGTAGTACGGCCAGAATTCTTCAAAGGAGGCAAAACGAGGCGGCTTTGACATGGTGGGCTCCAAACGAGATGACAAAGGACCCTGGGCCAGACATCGACCCGGGGCGCGATTCCCCAAGGTCAACCCAAGGCAGGTTGAGCGTAGCCCAAGCCTGGGGCACCTGCCCATAGCCATCGCCGCGCCCCGCGGATAGCAGCGCGCCCCTGCGCAACCCCAGAGAGGACCGCCATGGCCCTGCAAGCCGGAATCGTCGGACTGCCCAATGTCGGCAAGAGCACGCTCTTCAACGCGCTCACCGCCGCGGGCGCCGAGAGCGCCAACTACCCCTTCTGCACCATCGAGCCCAACACCGGCGTGGTGGCGGTGCCCGATCCCCGCCTCGACCAGATCCAGGCGGTGATCCACTCCAAGCAGATCATCCCCGCCGCGGTGGAGATCCTCGACATCGCCGGCCTCGTGCGCGGCGCCAGCAAGGGCGAGGGCCTTGGCAACCAGTTCCTCGGCCACATCCGCTCGGTCGACGCCGTCCTGCACGTCGTGCGCTGCTTCGCCGACCCCGACGTCGTGCATGTCGACGGCGGGGTGAACCCCGACCGCGACATCGAGACCATCGACATGGAGCTGATCCTCGCCGATCTCGACTCCGCCCAGCGCCGCCTCGACCGCTACAGCAAGCTGGCCAAGAGCGGCGACAAGGACAACCTCTTTCACAAGTCGGTGGCCGAAAAGATCGTCGCCCTGCTCGACAACGGCAAGCCCGCCCGCGCCGGCGACTGGACCGAGGCCGAGGCCGCCTCCGTCAAGGACGCCCAGCTCATCACCGCCAAGCCCGTGCTCTACGTCTGCAACGCCGACGAGGCGGGGCTCGCTTCGGGCAATGCCTGGATCGACGCCGTCAAGGCCCGCGCCGCCGCCGAGCACGCCCGCGTGGTGGTCATCTGCGCCAAGGTCGAGGCCGAGCTCTCGGAGCTCGACCCGGCCGACCGCGCCGACTTCATGGCCGATCTGGGCATGGACGAGTCGGGTCTGGCGCGGCTGGCGCGGGAGACCTACAGCCTGCTGGGGCTGGTGACCTACTTCACCGCCGGGCCGAAGGAGATCCGGGCCTGGACCTTCCACAAGGGCTGGAAGGCGCCGCGCTGCGCGGGCGTGATTCACACCGACTTTGAGCGGGGGTTCATCAAGGCGGAGGTGTACACGATCCCGGATTTGATCGAGCACCGGAGCGAGGCCAACATGAAGGCGGCGGGCAAGCTGCGGGTTGAGGGGCGGGAGTATGTGGTGCAGGATGGGGATGTGATGCACTTCCGGTTTAATGTCTGAACCCAGTCGACCTGCCAGGCCCGCATCCGCGGGGGGACTGACCCAGGGTGCGCGCGCCGGTCAGATGCGCGGCAGGCCGGCGCGCTCCGCCCGCAAGGCGGCGAGTTGGGCCTCCAAGGCGATCCGCGCGGCTCGCTCCGCCTCGGCCTCGGCCCGGGATTGTGCGGCCCGCTCCCGCTCCGCCTCGGCCTCGGCCCGGGATTGGGCGGCCTCGATCCGCGCGGCCTGTGCCTCGGCCTGGGCCTGTTCGTAGCGGTCTTCGGCCTCGCCGGCCCGACTGTTCATCTGCTCCACGCTGCGCTCCAACCGACGCAGCATCCCTGCCGCGCCAACCAGCAACGCGCCGTTGATCGAGAAGGACAGCGCCCCATCGACGATGTCCAGGTCCATGCCCAATACGCCTGACCACAGCGCCGTCCCCCGGGGCCGGATGGATCGGTAGGCGCCGTCCAGCAGGCGAAAGCCGTGGAGGCGCTGCCGCAGGCGATCGTAAACAAAATACTCGGTGATGCCCAGTTGGGCGAAGCGCCTCACGTTGAGGTCGAGGTCTTTGACCCGGTCGCCGGCCATCACGATCTCGATGGCGAGGTCGACCCCGCGCTGCTCGACGGCCACGCTCCAGCACATGCGACGCTCGGCGGCGCCCTCGGGCTCCACGTCGATCACGGCGATGAGATCCGGCGCGAAGACCGGGGCGCCGGGGTAGAGCACCGGCAGCTCACAGGCGAGGAAGATGCTGCGCCCCCCGCGGTCGAAGTGGTCGCGCAGCAGGTTGTAGGCGCGGTTCTTGTTGTAGAAGTGCGGAAAGCCCTCGGGCATCAAGGCCGCTTCCCGCTCCAGGGCGAGGCAGGCACCCTCCACAAAGCGGTCACGCGCCTCGGCCGACATCGCACGCCAGGCCTCGGCGCTGGGGGCGATGGGGACCTCACCTTCGACGGGAACCAGGCCGCGGGCAGCCGACATCGTTGACCTCACCCCGCCAGCCTAACCGGCCGGCGTCGGCTTCCTCACCCACCGAGGGCGGGCGGGACGCCGGGTGTACATTTTCCACCAACCCGCCCATGACCGGAAGCTCGAGGATCCGCTATTTTGGCGCCACGCGGCGCAAGACCCGCCTTCGGAGGCCCCATGCGCGACGCGCACGCCAGCCAGACCAGCGCCGCGGTGGCCGCCGCCCGGGCCCTCGCCCACCACCACAAGTTGGTGGACGGCTTTGACGATCCCTTCGGGGTCCGGCTCCTGCCGCCGCCTTGGAATCAGCTCGTGGCCGCGCTCCTGGCCGACGGGCGGGGGATGCGCCTGCTGCGCGCCCCCCTGGCGCCTCTGCTGCGCATGGCGGCCGGCTACATGGCGCTGCGCGCGCGGGCGCTCGATGAGGCGATTTTTCGCGCCCCGCCCACCGCCCAGGTGGTGATCCTGGGGGCCGGCCTCGACACCCGCGCCTGGCGCCTGCCCGCGCTCGCCGGGCGGGACCTCTACGAGGTGGACCACCCCGCCACTCATTCGGCCAAGGAGGCCCGGCTGGGGAGCCTGCCGCCGCCCCGGGCCCGTCGCGTGCCGGTGGCGGTGGACTTCACCCGCGATGCCCTGGCGGAGCGCCTCTCGGCCGCCGGCCATGACGCCGCCCACCCGACTGTATGGATCTGGGAGGGGGTGGTGATGTACCTGCCCGAGGCCGCGATTCGCGCCACCCTGTCGGTGGTGCAGGCCCGGTCGGCGCCCGGCAGCGTGTTGGGGTTGTCCTACCTGGGCGGCGGGCCCGTACGGGCCCTCCTTCAGCCCACCGTCGCGCTGCTGGGCGAGCCGCTGCGCAGCGAGCTGTCTGCCGGGGCGGTGTCTGCCCTCCTCCAGGAATACGGCGCCACCGTGCTGGTCGACTGGTCGGAGACTGAGCAGGCCGAGCGGTGGCTGCGCTCGGGAAAGCTGCCCTTCGAGGTCCCGGAGCGGGTGGCTCTGGCGCAGTGGGGGTGATTGCGCCGATCCCTTGGGTTGA
>JBEIQK010000935.1:0-2358 GCA_040376505.1 Alphaproteobacteria bacterium
CCGCCCGCGCGGCGCCCCGAAGAAGAGGGCCTTGGCCCCCAGGAGGTCGCTGGCTGGCCCCTTTGGGAAGAGCACACCCGCCTGTGCCGGGTGCTGGCCCGGCTGCCCCTGGGCTCGGGGGCCGACGGGAGCTTGCGGGCGATCCTCCGCGATCAGTCGTAGGCGAGGCGGGCGCCCCAGGCCCGGCCCTGGGCGAGGGCAGGGGAGGGGAGCGGCGGGAGGGCGGCCTCGGGGCCCCAACGCTCGCCGAGGCCGGCGCCGAGCCCCTCCAGGAAGGGGGCGGGCATCTGGTCGAGGCCGGCGGGCCAGGCGATGGGCTGCGGATCGGCGAAGCCGGCGCGATCGCGGGCCCAGGCGTAGCCCTGTGTCCAGGCCATCGCCCGCGCGAGAGCAGGGTTGAGGCCACGAAGCGCCTCGGCGATCCGCTGCAGCGCAGCCTCATCGTGGCCCTGACGCCACTGGGTCCAGGCGGCGGTGCTGTCGAGGCGGTGGGTCAGCGCGGCCCGCAGCGCCTCGCCTGCGACCGCGTTTTCGCCCAGCAGATCGTCGATCCGGGCCTGCGCTGCGCTCAACTCGGGGAGCTCGCCGCGCCGGGGCCCGTCCACCCGCTCCATGGCCGCCTCGCCCAGGCCCCAGGCCCAGGCGCCCTCGTCGACGCCGGCAGGGGCCGGTTGAGGGCCCTTGGGTTCGTCGGCCCGTCCAAGCGCGATCCCATGCACCACCCGCGACCAGCGATCGTCGGCGACGCAGGCCGCGTGGGCCTCTCCGGGGAGCAGGTAGGCGAGCTGCCGGCTCGACCAGCGCGCGTCGACGGCGTTGGCCCGGGCCAGGAGCGCCAAAGGGTAGCGGTGCTGCAGGGCTTCGGATCGGGCCAGCGCTCCGGGCAGGAGGAGCACTGCGCCCAGCCCGAGGGCGGCGGCGCGGCTGCGCGTCCACAGGGCGCCCAGGGCGGCGGCGATCCCGATCAGCAGCAGCGGGTAGAGGGGGGCGGCGTAGCGCATCGACTGTGGAACCGCGGGGTTGCTCCAGTCGGAGTCGCTCACCTGAAAGCGCACCCCCAGGTAGACCCCCAACCAGCCGAGGATCCCGACGCCCGCAGCGCGAACGGCGGGCTCCTGGCGGGCCCAAACGAGGAGGGCCGCCGCGAGGAGCGCAAAGAGGGGGCCCAGCGAGGGCAGCGCGGGATCGCCGAAGAGGGCCGCGAGCTGCCCCGGTGCGAGGAGGGTGGCCAGCTTCTCGGGGATTCGGGCCAGCGAGGGCAGGGCCTCGCCCTCCTCGTAGATGGTCACGAAGGGGTGGCGGCCGGTGGCGAGGTAGCGCACTGCCCAGGGCCCGAGACCGAGCCCAAAGCCCAGGAGCGCGTTGCGGATGGCGTGCGGGCGCGGATCGCGGGCGAGCAGGCCGCCGAGGGCGAGGGGCACCCAGGCGCCCGAGAAGGAGATCGCCAGCGCGAGGCCGCCAGCCAGTCCGGCCAGCAGCGGGCCCCAGGCCGAGGCGCTGAGCAGGGCCAGCAGGCCGATGGCGCCGACGAGGCCAGCCTCGGCGTGGTTGCCCCAGGCGATCGGAGACAAGTGCTGCCAGGCCCGCGGCGGCGCGAGGCAGAGGGCAGCGAAGGCCCAGGCCGCGGCGTCGCCCTGGCGGCGGCGGAGCACCTGGGCGCCCAGTCCGGCGAAGAGCAGCAGCCCCAGCAGCGGAACCAGCTTCCACACCAGCCAGCGGGGCGGCAGCAGGCTGAAGAGCACCGCGCCAAGGCCGGCGTCGAGGGTGCAGCCGCCGCAGAAGTCGCGGTATTGCAGGCTCCAGAGCGCGCTGCCATGCCCCTGGGCGATCATCCAGGCGTGGGCGGCGTTGTAGAGCTCCTCGGGGTCCTGCTCTGCCACCCGCGGGCTGGTCACCGCCAGGGCATGACCCACCGCCGTCGCCAGGAGGGCGGCAAAGACGGCCTGGCGTGCGGGGGCGCTCAGGCGATCGTGGCCTTGTAGGTGGGATCGACGGGATCGCCCTGCCGCACCAACATGAACCAGGCCGGGAAGGGCTTGCCCCCCTTGGAGGCCTCCCCGATCGTGCAGTGCAGCGAGACCCGGCGGAGGCGATCGATGAGCCCACCGAAGATGAGGCCGCGGGTGCCGCCGTTGTTGTCGATCAGCGCGGGGAACTCGCTGGGCACCGTGGCCGGCAGCACGATGTAGTCGACGAGCGCTTCATCGCCGTCCGGGCGCACCGTGAAGTGGCCCGGCCCCGAGAAGAAGGCGACGAAGTCGCTGTTGTGGTTGTAGCCCTGAACGACCCCTTCGCGGCGCACGAAGCGCTTTTGAAAGGTGTTGAAGGCGGGCAGGGAGTTCTGCCCTTCGTGGATGA
>JBEIQK010000202.1:0-9281 GCA_040376505.1 Alphaproteobacteria bacterium
CCACCGACTTAGGAGCGCCTCGCGCGGAGCGTGCCACTCAATTAGGCGCCCGCCTCTTGTCTGCAGGCGGCCGTATGCTTGGCGAGGTCCTCTCTCCCCTCTGGCTCATCCCCTTCGCCGGGATGTTGCTCACCATCGCGCTGGCGCCGATGGTCGCCGCCCACTGGTGGGAGCACCGCCGCAATCAGGTGCTGGCCAGCGCCTTCTGGGGGGCGCCCATCCTCGTTTGGGCCGGCCTGCTGCTGTCCCAGACGCCAGAGTTGGGCCACGAGGCGCTGCACCACATCCAGCACGCGGGCATCGAGTACGTCTCCTTCATCGCGCTGCTGGGCAGCCTCTTCATCATCTCGGGCGGCGTGCTGCTCAAGGGCGATCTGGAGGCCCGGCCAGGGGTCAACACGGCCTTCCTGGCGGTGGGGGCGCTGCTGGCCAACCTGATCGGCACCACCGGGGCGAGCATGCTGCTCATCCGCCCCTTGTTGCGCACCAACCGGCAGCGCCAGCTGGTGCGGCACATCCCGATCTTCTTCATCTTCGTGGTCTCGAACCTGGGGGGCCTGCTCACGCCGATCGGCGATCCGCCGCTCTTTCTGGGCTACCTGCGCGGGGTGCCCTTCTTCTGGACCGTTGAGCACCTGGTCGGCGAGTGGGCTGTAGGCGTGGGCGTGGTGCTGGCCATCTTCTACGTCATCGACCGCACCTTCTACGGCCGCGAAAAGGCCCTGCCCCTGAACGCCGACGCCGCCCAGGCAGCACCCCTGGGCGTGGAGGGCGGGGTCAACTTCTGGCTGTTGGGCGGGATCATCGCCGCGGTGATCCTGCTGTCGCCCGACGCCGAGAACCCGGGATGGCGCGACTACTACGCCCGGGAGATCGCGATGGTCGGCCTTACGCTGCTCTCGCTCAAGCTCACCCCCGCCTCGGTGCGCACCGCCAACGCCTTCTCCTACGGCCCGATCACCGAGGTGGCGGCGCTCTTTGCGGGCATCTTCCTCACGATGATCCCGGCCACGCTGCTGCTGCAGGCCCAGGGCGCCGCGCTCGGCGTCACCACGCCGGCCCAATACTTTTGGGCGGCCGGCGCGCTCTCCAGCTTCCTCGACAACGCGCCCACCTACGTCACCTTCGCAGCGATGGCCTGCGGAGCCACGCCGGATTGCGCCGGCGCCGATCAGCTTGGCACCCTGGCGGCCTCGGCCACCGGCCAGCCGCTGCTGCTGGCCATCGCCACCGGCTCGGTCTTCATGGGGGCCAACACCTACATCGGCAACGGGCCCAACTTCATGGTCCGCGCCATCGCCGAGGAGAATGGCTACAAGATGCCCTCCTTCTTTGGCTACATGGCCTGGTCGGGCGCGGTGCTGCTGCCCACCTTTGTGCTGATCACCCTGATCTTCTTCCGGGGATGAGGCCGGCCGAGGCGGCGGCCTGGGGGCTCGGCGCCCTGCTGAGCCTGGGGCTCTCGGTTCGGCCGGCCCGGGGTCCAACGCCAGCGCCCTCCTGGCCCGAGCCGCGGGCCTTGCCGCGGGCGCCGACGGCCGAAGAAGAGGCGCAGGTGGCCCAGGCCGAGGCGGAGGCCCAGGCGGGGATCCGCGCGGCGACGGCGCAGTTGGGGGCGCCCCCCGCGATGGACGACTTGGAGGGCAACCGCCCGGATGGCGCGCCGATCCTGCCCGGCGGCCTGCCCGACAACCCGCTGATCGAGGGCGTGGGCGCGGTTCGCGCGGGCTGTGCGCCCGAACGAGGGGCCGACCCGGCGCCGCCGGACTGGTGGTACTGCCCGCAGACCGGGGCGCTGGTGGCGGCCTACCCGCCCCAGGGCAGCGAGTAGACCGACTGGATCGCCCAGGTGCCGCTGGGGATCGGCGTCTCGGTGGCCGGGCCGGCCGCGCCCGAGAAGGCATCCGGCAGGCCGGCGACGCCGTAGACCCAGAGCGTGTCTCCGCCGTCGAGGCTGACGTAGGCGCCGTTGAGGGTCTCCACACCGGCGTCGCCGAGGCCGGCGGCACCCATCTGGGCCTTGATCTCCGGGTCGAGCACGCCCACCCCAAGCTCCAGGCCAGGGTCCGCCCGCTCGGCCAGTTGGGCGGCGTCGCAGGTGCCCGTCCAGGCGCCGGGCGTCAGCTCCCACCAGCCGTAGACCGCCGGGTCGGGCAGGCTGCGGGCCGCGCGGGCGACGTCGAGGATGGCGGTGGAGGCGCACTGCTCCACCCCGGCTTCGTCGAAGAGGCGCACCTCCAGCACGCTCAGCGCAGGGTCCACCTCGCCCGGATCTTCGGCCAGGACCACGAGGCTGGCGCTCAGGGTCCACCACGAGACCGCCAGCTCCGACGCACCCGAATCCACGCCGCCATCGGCGCTGCCGTCACCGCTCTCGTCGGTGCTGCCGCCGCCGCCGGAGTCCCCGCCCGCGAACTTGGCGCTGCAGGCCGACACAACCAGCGCGACCCCAAACGCCAACCCTGGACCACGCAGGTTCATGTTCGTACCTCGCGTCGCCCGTGCCTCGCCCATCGTAGCCGATCGACGAGCCGGGTGGCTACAGATCCCAGGCGTAGGCCGGCCAGAAGACATAGCGCGCACCCTCATCCCAGCCGGTGACCAGCACCGGCTCGCCGCGATCGAGGGCCTCGTTCCAGACAAAGCCGTAGGGCTCGATGATCACGCCATCCCAGGAGAGGTACCAGCCAAGGGTCTCTCCCGGGTAGGGCGCGTCGCCCTCGAGCTGCTCGGGCAGCGGGCCGACGGCGAAGTGGGTCATCGAGCCAAAGCCGGCCTTGGTGCCCTCTTCGCCCTCGCAATCGGTGGAGACCTCTTCGGCCCGCACCGCCACCGTGACGTCGCACTCGGTGCAGCCCGACAGCGGCGCCGCCTCCACGCCGGCGAGGGCCTGGACCCGCGCGCAGACGTGGGTGTCGGCCTCGCGATCGCCGCTCCCGTCCTCGGTGAAGACCTCCCAGGTCTGGTAGCCGCGCAGGCCGCCCGGCGTGGCCTCGGCCGCCGCGTGGTGGACCGCCCAACTCGACGGCCCCGACTTCTCGGCGCAGGCACCGAGGAGCAGGGAGGCCAGGGGCAGCCAGCGACGGGCGGCAGAACCGCTCACAGACGCATGCCGAAGTAGGGCAGCAGGCGGTAGAAGCCGTCGGGCGCGTAGTCGAGGTCGGTCACATCGTAGAAGACGCCGTTGCCGTCGGCGTCGGAGATGACCTCGCCCGCTTCGTCGACCGAGAAGATGATGCCGTAGTCGAACTCCTGCACGCCCAACTCGCCGGGCGAGCCGAAGTCGGTGGCCAGGATGCCAGCGTAGAAGTTGGCGGCGTAGAGCTCGTAGTCGTCGCCGTAGATGTCGGCGAGGTTGGTGTCCATCTCCTCGGAGGTCGGACCCACGCCGATGCCCCACTGGAAGGACTCGGCCCAGGCCACCACATCGTCGCCCCAGTCGCCCGAGGGGTCGAGGTCGTCGCAGGCGCCGCCGTTGCCGATGTAGGCGGTGGGGGCGTCGATCATCCAGCCCTGCCAGGCGCCGGCGTCGTTGAACAGCGGGTCGAGGGTCGAGTTGCCGACCATGTCGTAGTAGAGGTAGCAGCCGTTGACCTCGTCTTCGGCGGTGCCCTCCCACAGCTCGCTGTTGATGATCGAGATGATGAAGTAGGCGCCTGCGTCGCTGCCATCGAAGGTCACGCCGCCGAGTTGCCCGTCCATCAGGCCAAACTCGGCCGTGACGAGCATGAAGTCGGCTTCGAGCACGTCGGCGTCGGCGTCGGCGTCCGCGTCGGCGTCGCTGTCGGCGTCGGCGTCGCTGTCGGCGTCCGCGTCGGCATCACTGTCGGCGTCGGCATCGGCGTCGGCGTCGGACTCATCGGTCGACGTGTCCTCCGACTTGTCGGTGCAGGCAACGGCGCTGCCCAGCAGGGCGGCCAGAACGAGGGGGCTCAGTCGGCGAATGTCCATGGTGTCTACCTCCATCACCGGGCAATACCCCATCGGCGCGGCGATCGTCAACGGCCACTAGGGGTTGGGACCGCTCAGGGGTGGCCAGCCGGCGAAGAGGAGTAAAGCCAGCACGGCGGCAAAGAGCACAAAAGCGAGCAGCAAGGCCCCAACCGCGACGAGGCGGAGCACGGAGGGGCCTTGGGGGGCCGGCAGGGGGTCGGGCTCGGGCAGGGCCTCGGCCGACTCCTCGACTGTCAACATCTCCACGCTGGGATCGGGCACATCCTCGGGCAGGGGCACCGGGGTGGGCACCTTGTCGATCACCTCGATGGGGCCTGCGCGAACGGGCTTGGGGCTGCTGGGCTCATCGCGGGAGGCGCCGTTGCGCTTCATCACCACGCGATCGCCGTCCTCCTCGGGAAAGTCGGAGACCTCTTCGGTGTGCTCGTCGCCGCCCGGCGGCGTGACCCCCATGCTCTTCTGCCAGGCCCGCAGGTTGAGGGTGTTGCGCAGCGGATCGGGGGCCTCTTTGGCCTTGTGAATCGGACCGTCTACGGCGGTCTGCACCCGTGGGCCCGTATTGGAGGGGATCACCTTGAGGATCTGCGTGTCGCCAGTGTCTTCGAGGGGGCTCAGCCCACCGAGGTCGACATGGGCGTCGGTGGCGTCATGGGAGGGCGGGTCGAGCAGCTCTTCGCGGCTGGCCATCACCGCGGAGATCGTGACCTCGTCTTCATCATCGGGGCGCCCCCCCGAGAGGTCGATCGGCTGATCGGGCCGGCGGAAGAGCGAGGGAAAGGCCGGCCGGGCCGCCCGCATGGCCTCCATCCGGGAGATTTCGGCGGTCTCCGCGTCGCGCCCACGGCCGGCCGACTCGGTGTGGCCGCCTTCTTCCCAGTCCTCCACCGCACCCGGCGGAAAGAGCTCGCCCAACAGCGAAGACATCGACTGTGCGCGGTTCACAAACTCGCCGCGAATGCCCCAGAGCAGATGCTCCACCCGCCGGTTGCCCGGGCTCTTGCGGTTGAGCGCGTCGAGCAGGGTGCGGGCGCGCAGGATGCTGCCCGTGGAGAGGTAGCGCTCGGCCAGCTCGCGCTGCTGCTCTTCGGTGCCGTGGCGCTCGATCTCCTTGGCGTTGGGCGGCGGCTGGCGCGGCGGCTCGGCGGCCTGGATGAGCAGCCCTTCCAGGTTGACCCGCCCTGGGTCGAGGCGCTGGACCTGCTCCAGCACCTTGCGCGCCCGCGCCGGCCAGCCGCGCTCGATGTACATCTCAGCGGTGAGCACGAGGGCATCGGCGTCTTCGGGGTTGGCCTCGGTGGCGTCGCGCAGGCGACCCCAGGCCCGATCCATCTGGCGCAGATCCAGCCAGGCCCGCGCCTCGGCGAGGCGGCCCTCGCGCGAGACGGGCGGGTGCAGCTCTCCCCACCGTTCAACGAGGCGCACCACGCCGACCGGATCACCGGTACGGACGAGGTGCTGGAGCACCTTCTCCAGGCTCTCGCCGCCTTGACTCTGCGACCCTTCCACGCCAACCACCGTTTGCATCCAGGTTCCAGGGAGCTCGGCAAGCAGGATACCACCTGCGGGGCCCCGAACCACCAAACAAGGCGCCCGGCGCGCGAACGGGGATGGCGCGCCACCCCCGCACGCGAGCCTGCGACTAGCCCGCGAGGGCCGCCTTCAGCTCATCGGTCAGCAGCGGGCAGACGGTGAACAGATCGCCCACGAGGCCATAGCTGGCCACCTGGAAGATCGGCGCGTCGGCGTCGGTGTTGATCGCGACGATCACGCGCGAGGTGCGCATGCCGGCGAGGTGCTGAATGGCGCCCGAGATGCCCGCCGCAAGGTACAGGGTGGGGTTGACGGTCTTGCCCGTCTGGCCCACCTGGTGCGAGTGGCTGGCATAGCCGGCGTCGACCGCGGCGCGACTGGCGCCCGGGGTGGCGCCCAGGGCGGCGGCCAGGGGCCGGATCATCTTGTCGTAGCCCTCGGCCGACTTGACCGAACGGCCGCCCGACACGATGCGATCGGCCTCGGTGAGGTCGACCACCGTGTTGGTGGACTTCTCCTGGCCCACAACCTTGGTCGCCGCGTCGACGCCGCTCACCGTGACGGCGAGGGCCGAGACGGGGGCGGCAGCGCCGGTGGAGGTCGGCTGGGGGAAGGAGTTCTGGCGCACCGTGAACAGGGCCACCGAAGAGGTGATGTTCACGTCGGCCAGGGCCTTTCCGCCGTACATCGGCCGACGACCGATCACCTTGCCGCCCTCAGCGCGCAGCTCGGTGACCTCGGTGCCGAGGCCAGCGCCGATGCGGGCCGCCAGCCGGGGAAAGGCGTCCTTGGCGGCCAGCGAGGCCGGCGCCAAGACCACCGCCGGCTGCACCGCCGCGATCGCCGCCTGGAGCGCCGCCACGGTGGAGCCGGTGTTGACGGTGGTGAAGTCACCGCCGGTGACGTTGAGGACGGCGGTGGCGCCGTAGCCACCGAGCTGGCCGCCGCCGGTGGCGCCGATCAGCAGGGCCGTGACGGGCGCGCCGCCCGCCAACGAGGCCGCCTTGCCGAGCAGCTCAAAGGCCGTCTTCTTGGGGGCGCCAGCCTCATGCTCGCAGAGGACGAGAATACCGCTTGCCATGGGAACCTCCTAGATGACCTTCGCTTCGTTGCGGAGCAGAGAGACCAGCTCCTTGACCATCGCCGCCGGCTCGCCGCGCAGGACCTTGCCGGTGGGGCGGGCGGGGGGCAGGCCAAAGTTGGTGAGCTTGACCACCGCCGAAGCCCCCAGATTGCCCACGCCAACCTTGTCGGCGCTGAGCACGGTGATGGCCTTCTTCTTGGCGGCCATGATGCCCTTCAGGTTGGCCGAGCGCGGGGTGTTGAGCCCCTTGTCGGCCGAGATCACCGCCGGCAGGCTGCCTTCGACGATGTCGCGCACGCCGCCGCCGGCCGCGCGCCAGGCCTTGAAGCTGCCCGCGCCCAGCTCGAGCTGGGAGACCACGGTGGCCTGGGCCCAGCCAAGGAGCTCGGCCACCATGGCCGGCACCTGGGCGTTGTCATCGTCCATGGCGTGACGGCCGCAGAGCACGAGGCCGAGGCCTTCGCTCTGGACCACCGCCGCCAGGGCCTTGGCCACGCCGAGGCTGTCGGCGCCGGCGAAGCTGGGGTCATCGAGGCGCACGGCGCGGTCGGCCCCGCGGGCCAGCGCGTCGCGCAGCATCGTCTCGGTGCCAGCACCGCCCAAGGTGAGCACCACCACCTCCGTGGCCTTGCCCCCATCCTTGAGCTTGAGCGCCTCTTCCAGGGCGTTCTCGTCGTAGGCGTTGATCTCGAATTTGATCTCCGCCATGTCGATGCCGGCCCCAGACGCGCCGATCTTGATCCGGCTGTCCGACACGGGCACCTGCTTCAAGCAGACTCCGACTTTCACGTGAGGCCTCCTAAGAGGGTGTGTTGAGGGCCATGCCGCGGAGGAAGACGTCGACGACCTGATCCGCGGTCTGGTCCAGGTTGATGCGGTCCCGCTTGCGGGACAGAACCCATTGAATGCTGATCTCGTCGAGGGCCCCGAAGAAGGCCCACTTGATCACCTGCGTGTCGACGTCGGCGCGCAGGGCCCCCGCCTCCTGGCCCTCTTTGATGAGCTCCTCGAAGAGGCCGAGGTACTCCCAAAGACGAACCGGGCGGTAGTCGGTAAAAAAGCGGGTGGACTGGCGCAGCTCGACCTGCAGCACCTGGGCCAGGGCCGGGTAGCTGCGGAGCTGCTCGAAGTGAAAGCGGGCGTAGCGCCGCATCCGCTCGGTGGGGCTGCCGCCGCCGGCCAAGGCCTGCCGCAGCCGGGTAAGCAGCTCGCCCATCTTCTCTTCGAAGATGGTGATCAGCAGCTCATCTTTGTTGTCGAAGTACAGGTAGATGGTGCCATCGGCCACGCCGGCCGCCCGGGCGATGTCGGAGATGCGCGCGGCGCGAAAGCCCTTGTCGGCGAAGACGTCGACCGCGGCGTCGATGATGCGGTCGCGCTTCTCCTGGCGCAGCTTGCCGCCGCGCGCCCCCGAACCCTCTGCAGGGAGCGCAGCCTCGGGAGCCGGGGGGACGGGAGGAGACGACATGGGACCGGCCGTGTAGCGAACCGAGGGGGGTCGCGCAAGCGCGCGCCGTCAGGGTGCAGCGAGGCGCTGGGCGAAAGCCGGCACCCAGTCGGGGCCCTCGTAGCCACCGTCCGCGCGCTGCAGCTGCTCCAGCAGCTCCCGGGCCATCGGCCGCTGGCCGGTCGCCTCGGCCGCCCGCGCCCAGTGGGCCAGCGCGGTCGCGTCGAAGCCACGCTGCTGCTGGGCGATCCCCCAGGCCACCGCCGCCGCCGACTGGCCGCTCTGCTCCAGCGCCACCAGCGCGTAGGAGGCGTCGGCCGGATGGGGGTGCCCGGTCTGCACCGCAGCCACAAAGGCTTCGGCGGCGCCTGCGTGATCGCCCTGCTGCAGGCGCGCCCCACCGAGGAAGTGCCAGGCGTAGGACGAGCCCGGGAGGCCGCGGGTGGCCGTGCCGAAGAGGATGAGGTCGTCTTTCCACTGCGGAGCCAGCACCAATTGCATCACGAAGCCCAGCATGCCCACCTGAACGATCAGCGAGGTGCGCAGCGCGACGCGGGCCCCGCCCACCAGCAGGGCGATGCCCGCCGCCGCCACATAGCCATAGCGATGGGCCCCCAGGTTGCCCGAGAGCATCGGCCCCAGCGAGAAGATCGGCCCCATCGCGATGAGAAAGAGCCCGCCAGCGCCCGTTGGGCTCTTGCGCGCCGCGAGGGTCAACAGGCCGAAGACGCCGATGCCCACCGGCAGCAGCCAGGCCGGCAGGGCCAGCAGATCGCGCACCGCGCCGAAGGGAAAGGGCAGCACGAGGCCCGACCAGGTCGAGGCGAGGGCCATCGGCGCCAGCCCCGCCTTGTCGGCGAGCTGCCAGGCCGCACCGGCACCCACCCCGAGACGCAGCCCCAGGAGGCCGATCCCGGCCGCCCCCACCGCCACCCAGGCCGCCCGCGGCGCCATTCCGGCCAGGATGCCCGCCGGGAGCACCAGCAGGCCGGTCTCTTTGGAGAGCCCCGAGAGCAGCAGCAAGAGGGCCGCCCCGACGAGGCTGCGCCCGGCCAGCGCCACCGAAGCCAGCCCCAGACAGAGCGAGAGCGCGTCGGGCAAGGCCGAGGCCCAACCGAGGATCTCGTTGGCGACGGGGTGAAAGAGAAAGAAGAGCGCGCCCAGCAAGGCCCAAGGCCGCCGCCCGCCGAGGTGGTAGAGCAGGGCGCCCGAGGCCCCATGCAGGGCGGCGTTGAGCAGGTGCAGCGCGACAAAGCCGAGGGGTGC
>JBEIQK010000298.1:0-7322 GCA_040376505.1 Alphaproteobacteria bacterium
GAGTGGATCGCCGTCCTCGACGCGCTGGTCGCCACCGGCGAAGAGGAGCTGGCCCTGCGCTGCGCCCCCCGACAGAACCGCTACAGACCCGGCGACCCCAGCGGCCAGCTCTACGCCCGCCGCCCCGACGGCGGCTTCGCCCTCACCCCCGACCCCGAAGGCGACCTCTGGCAGCCCGACTGGCCCGTCATCTTCATCGATGCCGTCGCCGCCGAGGCCTATGCCCGCTGGCGCTCCGCCGCCGACGGCCGCCCCTGGCGCCTGCCCAGCGAGGTGGAGTGGGAGAAGGCCGCCCGCGCCGCCGACAGCCGCTTCTATCCCTGGGGAAACCACCTGGACGGTGACTTCACCTGCTTCCGCGAGAGCGCGACCGGGCCCCGCGGCCGCTTGCTGATGGCCTCCGTCTATGACTTTCCCATCGACACCAGTCCCTATGGCATCCGGGGACTGGCCGGCAACACCCGCGCCTGGTGCCTGGAGGCCTGGCGAGAAGAGGGCCCGCCAGTCGACGAGGCCGGTCGGCTGCTCCTCGTCCCGGGTGACGAGAACGCCCGTGTGGTGCGCGGCGCCGCCTACTCCACGAGCTGGTTCGGCGTCCGCTCCGCCCACCGTTCACGCAGCGACGCCAGCGGCCCGCGCGAGACCATTGGCCTGCGCCTCGCCTGCGGCCTCGGCCGGCGCACCGTCGACTAAAACCCGGCCTTGAGCCCCACCCGCAGGGCCCGCCCCGGCAGCGGCACAGCGTCCTGGCGCAGGTCAAAGCCGCCCGGCGAGCTGGCCTCCCAGTCGAGGAGGTTGGTGACACCCAGCAGATAGGAGGCCCCGTCGCGCGGCAGCGCGCCGGTGAGCATCAAGTCCCAGAGCAGGGCCCAGTCTGTCTCGGTCCCCTGGGTCGTCTCCCGCGGCGACTCGGCGCGCAGGCGGGTCGCCAGGGTGGAGCCCGGGATCGAGAAGGGCCGCGCCGCCTTGATCGCCCCCAACCAGGCCGGCGAGTTGGTGAGGGGCGCGCCCCCCAGCAGCGCCTCGCTGGTGGTGCGCTGCACCGAGGACTGCATCGCGAAGAAGGTGCCCTCGCGCCACTCCCGGCGCAGCTCGGCCTCAAGGCCAGCGGCCGAGACCACGTCGGCGCGGTTGGTGTACTGAAAGAGCGGCGCCTCGGTGCCCATCTCCCCCGTCTCGACCGTGTCGACCAGATCAGACATCCGACTCCAGTAGGCCCCCGTGCTCGACTGCCAGCGCGGCGAGAACTGGTGATCGTGCCCTACCTCTACCGTCTGCACCTGCTCTGGAGAGAGCGACGCCGGCGGGATCTGCGTGGCGCCGTCGTCATTGTAGAACAGCTCGTAGGGGCTCGGCGCGCGAAAGGCCGTGCCATAGAGCAGCTTGATGACGTCGTCTTCGCCCGGCGTGAGCAACAAGGCCGCCCGGGGACTGAGCGCGCCCACCCCCGACAGGGTGAACCAGTCGTAGCGCCCCCCCAGGGTCAGGCGCGCCCCCTGGCCGATCAGCCCCAGGATGGCGTAGCCGGCAAAGGAGCTCTGGCCCGGGTCTTCGTCCAGAAAGACCTCGTCGCCCACCCGGCTGGTCAGCTCGCTCACCAAGGCCGCCCGCAGCTCGCCGCCCACCGTCAGCTCCACCGATTTTCGCGGGCGCACCACGAGGCGGGGCTCGGCCCCCACCCAGGCCCCGGTCCACCGGTCATGGTACACAGACCTGGGCCCGTAGGGGTAATTGCCCTCGAACTGGTAGGTGTCGAGCCAGACGCGGGTGTAGAGCCGGCTCGTGCGGCTGAGCGCCGGCTCGTAGCGCAGCTCAAAGGCGCCGCGCTGGTCTTCGTTGCTGGCCCGCGGGTCGGCCAGGGTGGTGTCAAAGGCCCCCGACGGGATCTGCTGGTGGCGCAAGTTCTGGTAGATCGACAGCTCGAGATCGCCCGACCAGGCCCGCCCCATCACCGTGGCCGACCAGGCGTCATCGGCGTCGCGGCTCCAGCCGCTGTTGGGATCAAGCCCGTCGGAGAACTCCGGAAAGTAATAGTCCTCGCCCTGCGAGGTGCTGCCCGACGCGCTGACAAAGAGGCCCCGATCGGTGTCGCCGCGGTTCAGCCCGGCGCGGGCCCGCATCGTGCGCGCCTCATCGCCGCGCAGGGCCACATGGGCCCCCGCCGCCCGCTCGCCGCGGTCTGTGACCAGGTTGACCACGCCGAAGACCGCGTTGCTGCCGTAGAGCGCGCTGCCCGGCCCTCGCACCACCTCGATCCGACTGAGGTCTTCGAGATCGGTCAGCAGATCTGTGGAGACATAGGAAGCGCCAATCTGATCATCGTTCAACGTGTGCCCGTCGAGGGTCACCAGGGTGCGGTTTCCGTAGTCCCCCGGCCGGGCGAAGCCCCGCACGCCG
Organism: Alphaproteobacteria bacterium; assembly: GCA_040376505.1. Taxonomy (GTDB): domain Bacteria; phylum Myxococcota_A; class UBA796; order UBA796; family UBA2385; genus JBEIQK01. Next base: position 2,398 of record JBEIQK010000298.1, read on the forward strand.
ATGTACTCATAGGACAGATCGGTAGAGCCATAGACGCCGCGGGTGCCCAGCAGGGCCTCATAGACGCTGGCGTAGCCAAAGGCCCGCAGCTCCGCCCCGCTGATCACGCTCACGCTGGCCGGCGCCAGGGCGATGGTCTCGACGCTGCGGGAGGCCGCCGCCACCTCCACCAGCGGGTTCAAGCTCACGGCGACGCGGCTCTGCTGCTCGCGGCTGATCAAGACTTCCTGCTCGATCGGGCGGTGCCCGGGCAGCGAGACCCGCAGGCGGTGCGCCCCCGTCGGCAGTTCCAGCACCGCCGGCGTGAAGCCCCGCGCCTCGCCATCGACCTCGATCAGCGCCCCGGGGAGATCGGCGTCGACCACCACCGAGCCGGTCCACAAGGAGAGGGCGACCTCGGCCCGGGTGGAGCGGTCGGCCACCACATCCACCGTCAGCTCCCGGGGCTGGTGGCCCTCGGCGGCGATGAACAGTCGGGTTGGCCCGGGCGGCAGGCGAAAGACGCCGGGCAGCAGGCCGATCACCGGCCCATCGGCCCGGTCGACATGAACCCGCGCCCCGGGCGGATCGCCCACCAGCTCCACCGTGCCCTGGATCGGCGCCAGGACGGGGCTGAGCGCCGCCTTCTCGCCGATGTTGACCGCCACCAGCTCGCTCCGGGCGTGAAAGCCCTCGCGCTCGATGAGCAGGGTGTGCTGACCCGGCGCCAGGGCCAGCGTCACCGGCGTGCGCCCCCGGGCCCCCAACTCGCGCCGGTCGACATAGACGGTCGCCCCGGGTGGGTCGGTCACGACGTCCACCAGCGCCACCTTGGGGGCGATCCGCGCCAAGGACTCCGAGGCCACCTTGCGCTGGGCCGGATCGGTCTCCACCTGCAGGTAGTCGGCGTAGTGCCGGTAGGCTTGATTGAACTGTTCAAGCTTCTCGTAGGTGCGCGCGATGTTGAACTGTACGTTCTTGTTCGGCGCCAGCCGGTTGCTGGCGAGCAGGTGCTCCAGGGCGCCGGAGTAGTCGGCCACCTTGTAGCGCTCAACCGCGAGCGAGAAGTGCAGCTCTGCCTCTTCGGCGAGGTCGGCGGCCGGCGCTTCTTGGGCCAGGCTCACCGAGCTCATCCACATCAGGAGGAGCAGGCCCCCCACGCCAGGTCGACTCATGCCTTCAACGCTCCAAACGAATGTCCAGCTCTTTGGCTGGGGCTGCTTTCTGGGGCGCCGCGCGGGCCGGCTTGGAGGCCGGACGGGCCGCGGGGCGCCGCGGTGGGGCCGCCCGCGCCGGGGCCACTGGATCGAGCCGCAGCTCCATCAGCCCCGAAGACAGACCGGGCAGGATCTCGACCGTGACGGCCTCGTAGCCCTCGCGCCGCACGTTCAGGTAGCGAATGTCGCCTTCAGAGGGCACCGTCAGGCTCATCGGCGTCTGGCCCAGCAGGGCCTCGCCCTCCCGCACCTGGGCCCCCGCCGGCCTGGTGACGAGTTGCACCACCGTGGGCTGGGCCGCCGCCGGCAGCGCAGGGGCCACCGGAGCCGCCGGCGCCGGCGCGACCTGGGGGCTCGGCGCCGGCAGCAAGAAGAGGAAGACCGCCAGGCCCAGGCTCAGCCCGATCAGCACCCAGGGCCAGCGGGGTGCCCGGCCAGCGGCGCGCGGCGAGGCCCGCAGGGGCGGCGCCAGGGTGGGGCTCGACGCGAAGGTGACCGCCATCGGGTCGGGGTCGGGGGTGCCGGGCGTCTGCCGCAGCACCATGCTGGGCTCCAACTGGGCCAGCACGTCGCTGATGCCGTCGCGCAGGGCCTCCATCGAGGCAAAGCGCCTGGCCGGGTCTTTCTCCAGGCAGCGCAGCACCAGCGCCTCGACCGCCGGCGGCACCGGCTTGCCGTCGCTGCGCCGCATCGCCGGCACCGGGTTCATCACATGGGCGGCGAGGAGCTGCATGGTGGTGCGCCCGTCGAAGGGCACCTCACCGGTGATCATCTCGTAGAGCACGATGCCAAGCGCGTAGACATCGGTGCGCGCGTCGACATCGGCGTTCTGCACCTGCTCGGGCGCCATGTAGCGGGGGCTGCCCACCACCTGATCGACCTGGGTGAGGTCCTGGTCGTCGTCCATCATCTTGACGACGCCGAAGTCGAGCACCTTGACGTGTTCGCCCTCTTCGGAGTCCTCGACCATCAGGTTGGCCGGCTTCATGTCGCGGTGGACGATGCCGACCTTGTGGGCCTCGCCGAGCGAGCGGGTGACCTGGTAGGCGATGCGCAAGGCCCGGGTGGCGGAGAAGAGCTTCTCGACGCGCAGCAGCCGGGCCACGCTGGCGCCCATCACGAATTCGGTGACGAGGAAGTAGCGGCCGGCCTCGTCGTGGCCAAAGTCAAAGGCGGTGATGGTGTTGGGGTGGCGCAAGCGGGCCAAGGCCGCCGCCTCCAACACGAAGCGCCGGTTGAATTCTTCGGGCTTGTCGGTGCGCCGCAGCTCCAGGATCTTCACCGCCACGGTGCGCCCCAGGGGGAGCTGCATGGCCTTGTAGACCCGGCTCATCCCCCCAACGGCGATGCGCTCCAGCATCTGGTACTTGCCGGCGAAGAGGGTGCCAAGCAGATCGTCGCGACGGTCATCGCGCTCAGAGGCGGCATCGAGCGGGGTGCTGGTCATCTCGCAGACCTTTGGGGAGCGGCGCTCCCAGGAGCGGGCAAGGCGAGGAAGGTTCGTCCTTTTAGCACAATCGATCCTCGCAGGTCCGCAGGTTCCCGTACGCCAGCCGGGGCTTGCCGTCTTCTAATGCCGATCTCCAGGGCCCGCACGCCGCCGTTGCGTTTGTCCCAACGAAGGGTTGCCTGCGCGATCAATCGGATAGGCATCCGGCCCCCCAGGAGGGCTTCTTGCGCATCCTGCACACCGCTGACTGGCACCTCGGCCATCAGCTCCATGGCTTCGACCGCGGCCCCGAGCACGAGCGGTTTCTCGGCTGGCTCCTCGACCAGGTTCGCCACGAGAAGCCCGATGCGCTGCTGATCGCCGGCGACATCTTCGACACCGCCAACCCCAGCGCCGCCGCCCAGACTTTGTTCTACCGCTGGCTCACCGAGGCGGTCTCCGTCCACAAGGGCATGGCGGTGGCGCTGATCGCCGGAAACCACGACTCCGCCGCGCGCCTCGACGCGGTGGAGCCGGTGCTCTCGGCCCTCGGCGTGAGCGTGGTCGGCACCCTGCCCCGCGACCCCGCCGGCGCCCTCGACGTGGAGCGCCTGATCGTGCCCTTGGGGCCCGAGGCCGTCGCCCTGGCGGTGCCCTTTCTGCGCCCCAGCGACCTGCCCCGCATCGACGGCGGCGACGCGCTGGTGGAGGGCGTGCGCGCCGTCTACGCCGAGGTCATCGAGGCGGCCCGCGACCGCCACCCGGGCAAGGCGCTGATCGGCCTGGGCCACTGCTACATGGTCGGCGGCGCCCTCTCCGAGCTCTCCGAGCGCCGGGTGCTCGGTGGAAACCAGCACGCGCTGCCGGTCGACCTCTTCCCCGCCGACCTCGCCTACGTCGCCCTCGGCCACCTGCACCGGGCCCAGCAGGTCGGCGGGCGATCGAGCGTGCGCTACGCCGGCTCGCCGATCCCGCTGTCGATGACCGAGGCCGACTATGTGCACCAGGTCATGCTCGCCGAGGTGGGGGCCTCGATCACCCTCCGCCCCTTGCGGGTGCCGCGGTCGGTGGAGCTGCTCCGCCTGCCCACCGGCGGCCCCGCCCCCGTCGAGGCCGTGCTGGCTGCGATCCGCGCCCTGCCGGCCGCCCAGGGCCCCGAGGGCGCCTACCCCTACGTTGAGGTCCAGGTGCTGCTCACCGCCCCGCGCCCCGGCCTGCGCCAGGAGATCGAGAAGGCCCTGGAGGGCAAGGCCGCCCGGCTCGCCACCATCCGCACCCATCGGGTGGGCACCGGCGAGGCCTTGGCCGAGGCCGACCTGGGCAAAGACCTGCGCGATCTCCAGCCCGAAGAAGTCTTTTTGCGCCGCTGGCGCCGCGATCACGAGGGGGACCCGCCCGCCCCCCTGCTGGCCGCCTTCTACGCCCTGCTTAGCGAAGCCGGAGGTGCCGCATGAAGATCCTGGCGATCCGCGGCGAGAACCTCGCCAGCCTGCACGGGCCCTTCGCGATTGAGCTGCAGACCGAGCCCCTGGCCTCGGCTGGGCTCTTCACGATCACCGGCCCCACCGGCTCGGGAAAGAGCACCCTGCTCGATGCGCTCTGTCTCGCCCTCTTCGACCGCACGCCGCGCACCGCTGCCGCCAGCAGCCGCCTGCGCCCCGGCCGCGCCGAAGACGACGACAAGGCGCGCATCTCCGCCCAGGACCCGCGCAGCCTGCTCCGCCGGGGCGCGGTCAGCGGCTTCGCCGAGGTCGAGTTCATCGGCCGCGACCGCGGGCGCTACCGGGCCCGCTGGAGCGTGCGCCGGGCCCGCGACAAGGCCGACGGCGCCTTGCAATTCCAAGAGCTGACCCTCCACGACGCCCGCAGCGGCCTGCTGCTGTGCGGCGGCAAAAAGGGCGAGGTGCTGGCCGCCATCCAGCAGAAGCTGGGCCTCGACTTCGACCAGCTCCGCCGCTCGGCCCTGCTCGCCCAGGGCGACTTCGCCGCCTTCCTGCGCGCCGACGAGAACGAGCGCGGCGCCTTGCTGCAAGCCATGACCGGCACCGCCATCTACGAGGCCCTGTCGATCGCCGCCTTCCAGCGCGCCAAGGCCGGCGCCGCCGCCCTCGACGCCCTGGTGCAGCGCCGCGACGCCCACCCGCGCCTGCCCGAGGCCGAGCGCGCCGACCTGGAGGCCAGCCTCGCCGCGGCCGGCGGCCAGATCGAGGCCGCCGAGGCCGCCCTGCGCCAGTCCCGCGCCGACCTCGCCTGGCTGCGCGAACAGTCCACCCTGCGCGCCCAGGCCGCCACCGCCCAGC
>JBEIQK010000382.1:0-6080 GCA_040376505.1 Alphaproteobacteria bacterium
GCAGGTGCAGCAGGCCGTGGATCAGCAGCACGCGCAGCTCCTGCTCCAGGGCGTGGCCCAGCTCGGCGGCCTGGCGGGCGGCGGTGGGCACCGAGATGATCAGATCGCCCAGCACGGGATCGTCGGCGGCCCCCTCGGCCTCGCGCATCGAGAAGGAGAGCACGTCGGTGGGGGCGTCCTTGCCGCGCCATTGGGCGTTTAGGGCCTGGATGGCGTCGTCATCGACATAGGAGAGCGACAGCTCCACCCCGCGCAGGCCCAGCCAGTCGAGGAGGAGGGTGGCGTCGTCCTCGGCGGCGGCTTCATCGACCTCCACCCCCTCGGCGCTCACCATCACCACGTTGCGCAGCATCACTTCTCCTGTTTTTCGCGCGTATCGAACTGGTGCTCGGCGCTCTCGTAGTCAGACTCCGGATCTTCGCGCGGCGGCTCGGTGCGGGCCTCGGCGCTGACGTGGGGGTCGGTGGCCTCCGACGAGAAGGGACTGTTCAGCTCCAAGGTGATGATGGGGCCGGTGGCGTCTTCTTGCACGCGGAGGTCGGGCCGCTTGGGGATGCCCGGGTAGTCGATGCGGTTGTGGTAGATGCCGAGCAGCGCCTCGGTGAAGGCGTCGACGATCTGGTACAGCTCCTTCACCGTGAGCGGACAGTCGACGAGCTGCCCGTCGGTGACGGCGCCATTGACCAGCTTTTGGATGAGGCCGCGAATGTTCTCGGGCGACTTGTCGCGCAAGGTGCGGCAGGCGGCCTCCACCTTGTCGGCCAGCATCATGATGCCGGTCTCTTTGGAATTGGGCGGGTCGCCGGGGTAGCGAAAGTCGGCTTCGTTTACGACCTCGCCGGGGCCGGCCTGCTCGACGGCCTTGGCGTAGAAATACTGAATGAGCCCCGTTCCGTGGTGCATCGTGATGCCGTCGAGAATCGGCTGGGGCAGCTTGTACTGGCGGCCGATGGCAGCGCCGTCCACAACATGCGCCACGATGATGCGGGCGCTGGTCTGGGGCTTTAAGCGGTCGTGGGGGTTGGGCCCGCCGCGCTGGTTCTCGATGAAGTACTTGGGCTGGACCGCCTTTCCGATGTCGTGGAAGTAGCAGGCCACCCGCGTCTGCAAGGCGTTGGCGCCGATGGCCTCGGCGGCGGCCTCGCAGAGCTGCGCCACCGTGATGCTGTGGTGGTAGGTGCCCGGCGCCCGCAGCATGAGCTGGCGCAGCAGGGGGTGGTTGAGGTTGGCCAGCTCGAGCAGCTTGTAGTCGGTGAAGAAGCCGACCATCTCGAACATCGGCACGAGGCCGAGCGCCAGCACACCCGAGCCCAGGCCGCCGAGGAAGGCGAAGAGCACGTCCCAGAGCGGCTGGCTGGCGGCGGCGCGCAAGGCCCCGCTGTCGCCCAGGTGCGCAGCGACGAGGTTCAAGAGCAGGGCGCTGGCGGCGTTAACGAGGCCGGTGAGCAGCCCGGCCTTGAGCACGCCGAGGCGCTCGCGGGTCTGGGTGACGCTGCCCACCGCCGTGACGCCCGAGACGGCGAAGAAGAGGCAGTAGAGCACCTGCTGGTCCATCAACACGCCCAGCAGCGCGCTGGTGGTGAGGATCCAGACCAGGGCGGTCTCACTGTTCACCAGGATGCGCACCAGCATCGCCCCGCCGGCGAAGGGCACGAGGTACCAGAAGGTGGTTGGCGCCGAGCCCATCGCCATCAGCCCGGCGAGGGGGGCCGACAGCTCCACGGCGATGCGCCCCATCGCCATCGTCAACAGGACAATGACCGCCATCGCTTCCATGTCGCGGGTGCGCGTGGAGAAGCGGGCCATCTGGGTGCTGGCGAACTGATAGATCGCCACAAAGACCACGCCGGCGAAGGCCGAGATGCTGAGCAGAAAGCCGAGCGTGCCAAAGCCCGAGCGGCTGCCGCGCAGGGCGACGAGCATCTCCACCTGCTGCCGGCTGACCACATCGCCCTGGCGCACGATGCTGGTGCCGCGGTGGACGCGGGTGACGACCTCGCCGACCCGCTCGCGGGCCTTGCGACGCCGGGCCTCGGTCTCCAACTGGTTGTAGGAGAAATTGGGCCGCAAGGCCGCCCGCGCCACCGCCACCGCGGCGCTGCGGGTGGCCTCGTCGGGGAGGGTCTCAATCGCCAGCAGCGAGATGGCGCCGCGGGTCTGTTCAGGGCTGTGAATCTGGTCGAAGGCGTCGAGCTGGACCTCCTCGACGGCCTCCCGCGTGATGCGCATCACCGTGACGGAGTGGCCCTGGGAGGGCAGCGCCGCAACATCGGCGACGATGTAGTTGGCCATCGCCCGGCCGACGAGGTCGGTGGTGGCGCGCTCCACGTCGCGCGAGAAGCCGAGGGAGGCGATCCGATCGAGCTCGGTGGTGTCGAGGGAGAGCTCCAGCATGCGCAGGAAGTCCCGCGAGATGCGGCTGCGCTCCTCCGGCGAGACCTCTGGCCGGCCCTCGGCGCGAGCGGTGAGCAGGGCGTCGGCGTAGCGCCCGCGGGCCACCTCATAGGCCTCGGCCACCTGGGCCTGGAGCCGGCCGCCCAGCGTGCTGTCGTGGTCGAAGACGGGCAACACGCCCTCTTCGGCCTCGCGCTGGCGGGAGTAGGTCTCCTCCCAGTCGATGTAGTCAAAGGTGGTGGTGGCCCGAACGTCGCGCTCGGCGACCGCGCCGGCCTCCCAGGTGGCCGAGGGCAGGCGCACATACTCGACGGTCAGCAGGCCGGTGCCGATGGAGAGCACCACCAGGGCGAGGGCGCGGCGAAAGATGTCGCTGCGCAGCAAGGCCAGCAGCCGACCGCTGCGCAGCTCAGCCACGCGGCGCCTCGCTGCCCTGGCGCCGATCGAAGCGGTCGTAGGCGCGCACGATGGCGGCCACCAGGGGGTGGCGCACCACATCCACATCGGTAAACGCGATGGCGGCGGTGCCGGGCAGGCCTTCGAGCACGTCGATGGCCTGGATGAGCCCGCTCTTCTGCCCGCGCGGCAGGTCGATCTGGGTGACGTCGCCGGTGACCACCACCTTGGAGCCCACGCCGATGCGGGTGAGGAACATCTTCATCTGTTCAGGCGTGGTGTTCTGCGCCTCGTCGAGGATGCAGAAGGCGTTGGAGAGGGTGCGGCCGCGCATGAAGGCCAGGGGCGCCACCTCGATGGCCCCCTTCAGCATCAGCTTCTCGGCCCGCTCGCCGCCCAGGAGGTCGTGCAGGGCGTCGAAGAGGGGCCGCAGGTAGGGGTTCACCTTCTCGGCCATGTCGCCCGGCAGAAAGCCCAGCTTCTCGCCCGCCTCCACCGCCGGCCGGCAGAGGACGATGCGCTGGACGTCATTCTTGAGCAGGTAGTGCAGGGCCATGCCCATGGCGAGGTAGGTCTTGCCGGTGCCCGCCGGGCCGAGGCCAAAGACGAGGTCATGCTCGCGAATGGCGTGGACATAGGCCCGCTGGCGCGGGCTGCGCGGGTGGAGCGACTTGCGCCCGGCGCCCAGCACCACCGAGTCCTGGTAGAGGTCGACCAGCGGAACATTGGGCTCGGCGCTGATCATGCGCGCGGCCTGCTCCACATCGGCCCCCGACAGGTGGTAGCCGGTGCGCGCCACCGCGAACAGTTGTTCGAGCGCGCTGGCGGCGAGGTCTACCGAACCATCCGACCCGCCGATGAGCAGGTCGGCGCCGCGTTGCTGGACCCGCACCCCCAACAGCTTGCCGACGATCTTGAGGTTCTGGCCCAACTCGCCCACCACCTCGCGCAGCAGGTCGGAGTCGCCGCAGGTGAGCACGATGCGACGCGGCAGCACCGGATCATTCGGATCGTCCGCTGCGGTGCGGCCAAGCTCAGCCAGACGGGGGCGGCCTCCTGGCGAAGCGGGCGGGTAGCCGGTATCGATGACACACCTCTCCAAGCCCCCAAGCTACCACGGCGCCCCCAGCGGCGCCGAAGGCCCGGTGCCCCCATGCAGGTCGGCGTCCCCAAAGAGATCTTCCCCGGCGAACACCGCGTGGCCCTCACGCCCCCCTGCGTCCGCAGCCTGCGCCAGGACGGCCACTTCGTGCTGGTCGAGCGCGGGGCGGGCCTGGGGGCCGGCGTCGGCGACGTCGACCTGATGGACGCCGGCGCCGAGGTGGTCTCCACCGCCGAGGAGATCTACGCCCGGGCCGACCTCATCTGGAAGGTGCTGCCCCCCGAGCCCTCCGAGGTGGGCCTCTTGAAGCGCGGCCAGCGGCTCTTCGCCCTGCTGCACCCCGCCGCGCACCCTGCCCGGGTGGCCCAGCTCGACCAGCTCGGCGTGGCCTGGGTCGCCGCCGAGGGTCTGCAAGAAGGCGGGCGCTACTCCGTGCAGGAGCCGATGAGCGCGGTGGTCGGCCGCCTCGCGGTCTTCGCCGGGGCCCGCGGGCTGGAGCAGCAGCAGGGCGGCCGCGGGCTGCTCCTGGGTGGGGTGCCGGGGGTCCCGCCCGCTCGGGTGGCCATCCTCGGCGGCGGCGTGGTCGGCCGCAACGCCGCTCGCCTCGCGGTGGCGCTGGGCGCCGACGTCACCGTCCTCGACCTCGACATTCACGCGCTGCGGCAGGTGGAGGCCGGGGTGGTGGGCCGCGTCGGCACCCTGCTCTTCGCCCCCGACACCGTCGAGGCCGCCCTGGCCGACGCCGACCTCGTCATCGGCGCCGCCGCCCAGCGCGGGGCGCCGAGCCCGCGCCTCGCCAGCCGGGCGCATCTGCAGCTCATGAAGCCTGGCGCCGTCATCGTCGACGTGGCCATCGCCGACGGCGGCAACTTCGAGACCAGCCGGCCGACCACCCACCTCGCACCGGCCTACGTCACCGACGGCATCGTGCACCAGGCCGTGGTGAACCTGCCCGGCGCCGTCGCCCGCACCGCCACCCTGGCCCTGGCCAACGCCGCACTGCCCTTCGTGCGGCGCTGGGCCGCCGGGCCTCGCCCCTGAGCGCCGCCCGGCTCCCTAGGGGGCCGTGGCGCCGCTCCGGACGGTGCGCAGGGCCCACTCCAGGGTCTGGGCCTGCTCCTGGCGGGCCGACTCCAGCTCGAGGTTGGCGGCGCCGAGCCGCTGCTGCAGCCCGGCGACCTCGGCCTTGAGGCGCTCGGCCGCGCCCTGGCTCACCTGCTGGTCGACCTCCAGCTGGGAGACCCGGCTGCGGGCCTCGCGCAGCTCGCGGCCGGTCTGCGAGGCGAAGGCGCGGGACTTGCGGAGCTGCTCTTCGGTGGCCTGCAGGGCCGCGGCGAGATCCTTGGCCTCGACCTGCAGCTCGGCGAGGCGGGCCTTGTCGCCCTCATCGGCGGCCGACAGGCGCTCCAGGCGCTCTTGAAGTGCAGCGCGGGTGGCCTCGGCGGCCTCGCCGCGGGAGCGCGCGGCGCTGAGGGCCTCGCGGAGCCCGGCCAGCTCGCCCTCGACCTGGGTGAGGCGCTTGCGGACCGTCTCGGCCTCGCCGGAGACCCGGCGGAGGTTGTGCGCGGCGGTGGAGAGGGTCTCGGCCTCGTTCTCGCGCACCCGCACGAGGGCCTCGCGGGCAGCCTCCCGCTCGGAGCGGGCCTGGTCGCGCTCGACGCGGGTCTGGTCCAAACCGGAGCGGGCCTCGGCCAGCTCGATGCGCAGGGTCTCGATCAGGGTCGCGGCCTCGCGGCGCTCCCGCTCGGCCCGCTGATCGGTCTGGCTGCGCAGGGACTCGATGCGCTCGGCGGCTTGGGCCCGCAGCAGCTCTCCCTGCTCGGTGAGGGCCTCGGCGCCGGCCGCCTGGACGGCCTCCACCTCGCGCCGGAGGGCGGCCACGGCGCTCTCAGCGGCCTCGGCGCGCTGGCGGCTGGCCTTTTCGCGATCGCGGCTCGGATGCAGCTCGGCGAGGACGGCGTCGCGGGCGGCGAGCGCGGCGCGGGCCTCCTCGCGGAAGCCGGCGGACTCCAGGCGGGCCCCCTCCAGCTCGGCGGCGAGGCGGGCGGCCTCGGATTGGGCGGCGGCGCGTTGGGCAAGGATCCGCTCCAGCTCGCGATGGCTGACCCCGGCGGCGGCGCGGGCCTCGTCGCGCTCCAGGGCGAGGCGATCGTACTCGGCCCGGGCGGCGGCGGCGTCGGCGACGGCC
>JBEIQK010000178.1:0-9829 GCA_040376505.1 Alphaproteobacteria bacterium
CTCGGCTCCAACGCCGACCGCTGCCACATCGTGCTGCCCGAGGCCCTCGGCGTGATCGGTGAGCACGTCAAGGTCATCCGTCAGGGCCCCTCCAACCTGATCCTGGCGCCGGCCGACCGCACCGCCACGATCTTTTTGTGGCGCCAGGGCGACCGCCGCCCCACCCAGGTCACCACCCCCACCGCGGTCCGCCCCGCCGACAGCTTCTCCCTCGTCACCGCCGAAGGGCCGCGCTTCATCGTCGAGCTCGACGTGCTGCCGCCCGAGGTGGTCGCCCAGCGGGCCGAGGCCAAAAGGGTGCCCACCGGCCGCCGCCGCTTGACGGCCGAGGCGATGGGCAACGAGGTCAAGCGCCAGGCCTGGACCCGCCTGCTCACCATGGGGCCGATGCAGCTCCTGCAGCGGGCCTGGACCTTCGTGAGATCGGGGGCCATCTACCAGCCCCGCAACATCATCCTCGGCATCACGATCCTCGGCGGCTACATCCTGGGCGGCACGATGGCCTGCACGAGCTGCAAGAGCCGCAAGCTGCTCGAATCCAACTCCAAGAAGATCCAGCAGTGTGACGACCAGCTCGCGCTCGCCAAGGGCATGAGCAACAAGAGCTCGGAGAAGAGCGACTTCACCGAGCTGGCGGGCCGCATCACCGGCTCGATGTACCTGGTCGAGGCGCTGAAGACCGACGACGCCCTGCGCGCCGAGGTGCGCAAGGCGGTGAAGTCCATCCTGTCCTCCACCCGGGACTACGACTGGCTGCTGCGCAACAACACCACCCAGCAAGGCCGCTTCGCCGACTGGCGCGAGCGGGTGGTCAAGGCCGCCGAGAACGGCGCCATCGACAACGAGACCGCGATCCTCCTGCCCTGGCTGGCCAGCCGGCGGTCCCAGCTCAACAGCGAGTTCCAGACCTTCCAGGACTCAGAAGGCACCGACGTTTGCGGCCGCGGCCCCCTGCGCATGACCTACCGACAGGCCTTGCACCTCGGCCTCTCCGTCTCCGCCGACGGCTACCACGCCGGCACCGGCGCTGCGCTGGAAGACGTGAAGCTGCGCGACAGCCTCTTCGCCCTCACCCTCGGCGCCGCGCGGGTGCCGATCCCCGAGGGCCAGATCGAGAGCTCCTACGAGGCCATCCGCGAGGGTCAGCTCTACTGCGTGTACGTCACCGGCGCCGACGACGACCGCACCAAGCCCACCGAGCTGCTCAAGATGATGAAGGAGCAGTTCGGCCCCAGCGCCGACAAGGTGCCGCCCACCGACGACTCCAACGGCGCCATCGCCCGCATCGCCAAATACTGGGCCGCCGACGCCACCACCTCCGATTACCGCGAAGAGGAGACCGGCCAGGACTTCTCCACCGACGCCACCGTCTCTTCCACCTTGGAGAAGATGGAGAGCCGCGGCGCCTGGGTGCGCACCAAGACCGCCGAGACCCTCGCCCAGGCCATCGCCGTGCCCTGCCTCGCGTCGCTCTCCGAGGAGCCCGAGGCGATGAAGGGCGTCTTTGGTGATCCCCCGGTCTTGCCCGACCCCGTGCCCTGCCTCATCCTCAACTGGAAGCTGACGCACGAGAAGAGCAACTAGGCCCGGCGCCAGCGCCCTCCGAGGGCCGCGAAGCCGAGCAGGCCGAGGAGGAGGCTGAGACGCCCTCCATCGGCGGTGGCGCAGCCGAAGCCGCCCTTCTCGCCGGCCACCTGGGCCGCCGAGAGGAGGCTGACGGCCTCACCCGCCGTGTCGAGCTCGCCAGTGTCGGCCGCCGGCGCCTCGGAGTCCCCGCCGCTGTCGGGCTCGCCGGTGTCGACGGCCGCGGTGTCGATCGCGCCGGTGTCGGTGCCGCCGGTGTCGGCGCCGCCCGTGTCGGCGCCCCCGGTGTCGGCGCCGCCCGTGTCGGCGGCGAAGCGGGCGGCGTAGGTGGCCTGCGCCGCGCCGAGGGCCGCAGCAGAGAGCAGGAGACCGAAGGAGAGCAGCAGCGCGCGGCCGGTCATGGCGCGCCCACCTGCGCGGCCTGCCAGCCCGCGGGCACCTCAAAGCCGGCCGCCTCGATGGCGCCCACCAGGCCTTCGAGTGAGCCGCGGAGCGGATCCCAGCGGAGGCGGGCCCGGTGATCCGGGGCCGAGACCTCCACCGCCTCGACCCCCGGCTGGCGCTCCAGCGCCCGGCGGACGCTGCTGGCGCAGCCTCCACAGGTCATGCCCTCGATCGGGATCTCCAGGGCCTCAGCGGCGGGGACCGTCATGCACATCCTCCAAGCGGCGTCGAGCACACCCCTACACTCCTCGGGCATCGGGCGGCCAGACCACCTTGTGAAGCTGGAGCTGAAAGCGCGCCGGCACCCGGTCGGCCAGCATCCAGGCCACCAGATCGGCCGGCTCCACCGCGCCAAAGACGGCGGAGAAGAGCACCGCGCCGACCTTCTCGTGCAGGCGATGCGCCACCACCACGTCGCGGCTCCAGTCGTAGTCCCGCCGCGAGGCGATCACGAACTTGACCTCATCCTTCTTCTGGAGGAGCGGCAGGTTCTCCCAGCGGTTGGCCGCCTCTTCGCCCGAGTCGGGCGGCTTGAGGTCGAGGATGATGTGCACCCCGGCCGGCACCGCCGAGATGTCGCGCGAGCCCGAGGTCTCCAGCAGGACCGTGCGCCCGGCGTCGAGGAGCCCTTGCATCAAGGGGATCGCCGCCTTGTGCACCAGCGGCTCGCCGCCGGTGAGCTCGACCAGCGGGATCTCAGTGGCCAGCGCCTCGGCCAGGACCGCGTCAACGCCGCGGTGAACCCCGCCGGTGAAGGTAAAGGTGGAATCACACCAGGTGCAGCGCAGGTTGCAGCCGGCGAGGCGAATGAAGAGGCAGGGCAGGCCCACGAAGGTGCTCTCCCCCTGCACGCTCGTGTACAGCTCGATGACGCGCAGGCGCTGGTCGCGGGGGATGGCGTCTTCGCTCGGCGGTAGAGACACAGGCTTTCACCCAGGCAGCGGATTAGGCACCGCCTGTAATGTCGCCGCGCCGCGCCGCCACCCAGGCCACCGCCGCGCAGACCGCCCCGGGAGCGTCGATGATCAAGCCCCTTTGGATGCTGCCCCTGCTGGCGACCGGCTGTATGGGCATGGTCAACAACCAGGTCAAGTCGATCGCCCCGCGCATGATGGCCAATGAGGACCTCGAGGTGATGTGCCTGTCGGGCGCGGTCTTCTCGCCGACCCTGGCCAGCCTCACCGAGGATCCCGCGGCCGCCCCCCACGCCGCCCTGGTGCTCACCGAGCTGTCGGCCGGCATGTGCTCCGATCTGGCCATCTGGGACACCCAGATCGCCTACCTCCGCGCCCGCTACGCCGGGCTCGGCACCGTCGCCCAGGACCTCCTGGAGCAGGAGCGCCGCCAGCACGAGGTGGCCGCCCGCCGCTACCAGCGGGCCTGGAACCACCTCGAAGCCCAGTACGGCGAGGTGGGCGGGGCCTGCCCGAAGCTCAACCTCTACAAGAACGACGACCTCATCTACCTCCTCGGCCTCACCAGCGGCGTGCTCGCCGTGATGAACGATCGGGCCGCCGGCGGCGTGGTCGACGTGCCCCTCGACGTGCCGATGAAGGTCTCTCGCGGCGCGGCCTGCCTCGACAACGAGGCCTGGTGGGGCATGCCCGAGGCCTTGCAGATCGCGGTCGGCTCTTCGGTGCCGGGCGGCCTGCCCGAGGGCACCGACGTGCCCGCCCTCCTCCAGCGCGCCGCCACCTTCGGCGAGAACCTGCAGGCCACCGACAAGAGCGGCAGCCGCCCGGCGCCCGTGCGCATGGCTCGCGCCCTCCAGGTGCAGACCCTCTCGGCCCTCGGCCAGGAAGAAGCCCTGAAGAAGGCGATCTCCGAGCACGCCGCCTCCCTCGCCGCCCAGCCGCCCGACCCCAACTGGGCCCTGCTCGACCGCTTCGCCGAGCGCATGATCCTCCACGAGTCCGACAAACGCTGGCTCGAAGCCACCGGCCATCGCACCCCCGGCGACCAGCGCGGCCGCTTTCCGGGCGACGCCCCGGAGGTCGACGCCGACAGCGAGAGATTGCTCGACGCCTTGATGGCCGCGCCGCCTGAGGCGTCTCCTCCTGCGGCCTCCCCGGAGGCCAGCTCCCCCCCTGCCCCTGTGAGCCCCAAATGAACCGCTTTCGCAGCTTGATTGGCGCCCTGGCCCTCGCGGCCGCCCCCTGGATCTCCGCCCCGGCCGCCGCCGCCGATCCAGTCACCAAGTCGATGTGCGTCTACGATCCCAGCGGGGCCGCCGGCGACGCCTTCCAGCACGCCAAAAAGTTCCAGGCCCAGGCGCTCTCCTGGGGGGTCAACTTTACGCTCAAGGCCTACACCGACGAGGGCGTGGCCGCGGCGGACTTCCGCAACAAGAAGTGCGACGCCGCCGTGATCACCGGCGTGCGCACCCAGCAGTTCAACCGCAAGAGCTACACGGTCGAAGCCCTCGGGCTGATCTCCTCCTACGAGGGCCTGCGCAAGGCGGTCAACGTGCTCTCCGGCCCCAAGGCCGAGCCGCTGATGAAGTCCGGCGAGTTCGAGACCATCGGCATCTTCCCGGCCGGCGCGGTCTACCTCTACGTCGATCAGAAGGCCAGCGCCGACGTGAGCGCCCTGGCCGGCAAGAAGATCTGCACGATGGACTTCGACGCCGCCGCCAAGGTGATGGTCGCCCGGGTCGGCGCCCAGGCCGAGCCCAGCGACATCGGCACCTTCGCCTCGAAGTTCAACAACCACTCCTGCAACGTCGCCTATGCCCCGGCCACCGCCTACAAGCCGCTGGAGCTCTACAAGGGCGTGGGCGCCAACGGCGGCGTGGTGCGCCTGCCGATCAGCCAGCTCACCCTGCAGGTGCTGATCCGCAGCGCCGAGTACCCAGCCGGCTTTGGCCAGCTGAGCCGCACCTGGGCCGCCACCCAGTTCGATGGCCTGCTCGGCGTCTCCAAGAAGGCCGAGGCCGGCATCGAGGCCAGCAAGTGGATTGAGGTCGACGCCACCAAGGCCGCCTCCTACCGCAAGATGATGGGCGAGGCCCGGGCGGAGCTGGTCGGCAAGGGCGCCTACGATCCCACCGTGGCGAAGCTCCTCGAACAGGTGGCCGGAGCGCAGTAAGAGGGCCGTCGCGGAAGATTCGGGCAGGAGGCCACCCTCCTGCCCGGCCGCCCCGACGGAGCGATCGTGTCTCACGCAGCCCCCCCAAGCCCCCTGCGCACCTGGCTCTCCACGCTGCCGGTGCTGCTGATCCTCGCCGGATCGGTGCTCATCTGGACCTCGCGGCAGGCGAGCGGACGGATGATCCAGTTGGGGGAGCGCATCTGGCCCGGCTACGCCGCCGACCTGCGTCGCGATCCCGATCCGGTGGTCGTGCCGAGCCCGACCGCCGCCGTCGATCCCGGCGCCAACGCCGATGAGGCCCTGATCGGCGACATCCTCGGTGAAGAGGCCCCGCCCGCCGCGGCGCCTGCCCCTGGCGCCGCCGATGATGCCCTGATCGGCGACATCCTCGGCGACGAAGCCGCCGCGCCTCCTGCCGCGCCGCCGGCTCCCGGCGCCGCCGATGATGCCCTGATCGCCGACATCACCGGGGAGGCGCCGGCCGCCCCAGCGCCGGTCGTGGAGGCGCCGGCCACCCCCCGCGCCACGCTCACGCCCACGATCTCCGCCTTCCGGGCGGTCGACCGCAGCCTCGACGCCTTCGCCAGTTGGGGGGCCAGCGTCTACCGCCAGACCCTGGTGCTGCTCCTGCTGCTCTGCGGCGCCACCGCCACCGCCGCCCGCGCCCACATCGGGCTCGTCAACGCCCGCACCGCCGCCGAAGACCGCGGCGTTCAGATCGCCCAGCTCCTCGGCAATGGGCTCGTGGCCGCCTCCTGCTACGCGCTCTACCAGGCCCAGCAGGACTCCGGCACCGAGATCAGCGACCCCTACCTCCCCCTGATGTGGGCCGGCGCCTTCGTGCTGATGGGCCTGATCAACGTCGGCCACCTCGCCCGCCCGCTGGTCCCCGAGCCCGACGCGCCGCCCACCAGCCTCGTGCGCATGGCGCTGAGCGTGCCGCTCTACACCTCGATGGCCTTCATCGCCTCGGTCTGGTTTCTGCTGCTCGAAAAATACCCCGCCGGCCTCGCGGTCTACCTGCAGAACCTGACCGAGCACGCCGAGCTGTACCTCTACGTCGGCCTCTACGTCTGGACCGGCATGCTGCTCAAGCGCACCCGGGTGGCCTCGCTTGGCTTCGACCTGCTGCGCCCCTGGAAGCTGCCGCCCGAGCTCTTCGCCGCGGTGGTGGTGCCCCTCGCGGCCCTGCCCACCGCCTACTCCGGCGCCTCGGGGATCTTCGTCATCGCGGTGGGCGGGCTCATCTACCAGGAGATGCGCGCGGCCGGCGCCCGGCCCCAACTGGCCCTGGCCACCACCGCCATGTCGGGCAGCCTCGGCGTGGTGCTGCGGCCCTGCCTGCTGCCGGTGATCGTGGCCTACCTGAACCCCGTCACCACCGATGTCCTGTACGACTGGGGCCGCTGGGTCTTTGTGCTCACCGCCGTCCTCTTCGCGCTGGTGCTGATCGTCACGCGCCAAAGCCCCCTGTCGGTGGCGCCGGTGCGCGAGGCCTTGCCGGAGATGGGCAAGCGCATGAAGCCGCTCGGCCGCTACGTCTTCGTCGCGGTGGTGGTGCTGGGCCTCTGCTACCTGCTCCTCGACCAGACCCTCGACGAGCACACCGCCCCCACGCTGCTGCCGCTGGTGCTCTTCGGCTTCCTCTTCGTGGAGCGTGGCGCGCGCGCCCTCACCCCGCCGGCGACCCCGCCAGTGCGCGAGGCCACCGATGAGACCACCGGCCACATCGGCGCGCTGCTGCTTTTGATGAGCCTGTCCATCGCGCTTGGCGGCGCCATCGAGCGCTCGGAGATCATCCTGATGATGCCCTCCGACCTGGGCTCGCCTTTCCTCACGATGGGCCTGCTCGTGGTGGTGCTGATCATCATCGGCATGACCATGGACCCCTACGGTGCCGTCATCGTGGTGAGCGCCACCATCGCCGATGTGGCCTACAAGAACGGCATCGACGTCTCGCACTTCTGGCTCACGGTGCTGACCGCCTTTGAGCTCGGCTACCTCTCGCCGCCGGTGGCCTTAAACCAGCTCCTCACCCGTCAGGTGGTGGGCGGCGCCGAGGTGGACCGCGTGATGGCCCAGGCCACCGGCTCGTGGTGGCGTCGCAACGAGGCCACGCTGCTGCCGGTCACTGTGATGGGCATCGCGCTGCTGATCGTGGCCTTCGTGCCCCTCTTCTTTACCGCCGCCTGATCGCGGTACACTCCGCCCCGCCCTCTCGAGGTCCCCATGGCCAGCCGTCCGCTCCTCCTCGCCGCCCTGATCGTCGCCTTCGCGACGGGCTGCTCTGACCCGTACCAGGACACGCGCAAGATCGACACGATCGAGGCCTGGGAGGCCTTCTTGAAGGACAACCCCTCCTCCTCCTACGCGGCAGCCGCCGAGGGCCGGCTGGAGGAGCTGATGTTCGAGGCGGCCGAGAAGTCCGGCAAGGTGGCCGACTGGGACGCCTACTTCGCGCGCTTCCCCAAGGGCCTCAAGTTCAAGGACGCCCAGGAGGGCCGTGTGGGCGCGCTGTACCACACCGCCGAGACCGAAGACACCGTCGAGGCCTGGACCGCCTTCAACGAGGGCTGCGCCGCCGTCAAGTCCTGCGACGCCACCTGGAAGCGCTGGGGCCCCAAGCGCCTCAAGATCGCCGAGAACCGCAGCAGCTTTGAGCTGGGCGCCACCGACATGAAGCAGGTGAACCTCGCCGAAGACCCCGAAGGCCCGCTCGATGGCTGGGGCTTCTTCGTGCCGGTCACCAACAAGGGCAACGTCGCCATCGAGCGAATGGTGCTGCGCATCCGCTACTTCGACGCCGAGGGCGCCGAGCTGTCGCGCAAGGACTGGCCGGTGGTCGCCAAGGCCCTGCCCGGCAACATCCCCTTCGAAGATGGCTTCGACAAGCCGATCGCGCCGGGCGAGACCCGCACCTGGGAGTGGACCAGCGGCGACATGCCCGCCGGTTGGGCCAAGCAGGTCAAGGTCGAGGCGGTCGACCTCAACTTTGTCGGCGAGGCCAAGCCCGGCAAAGAGGCCAAAGACGGCAAGGAAGAGTAGGTGCGCGGCCCGCTGGCCCTCTTGCTGCTGCCGGGCTGCCTCTCCTGGCCCTGGCAGACCACCGCCGACGACTGCGACCCACGGCTGATGGAGCCCGGCGAGGTGCGAGCCCGGCGGATGCCCTGCAGCGACGAGGCCCAGCCGGGCGGCGAGGGCCGGCGCAACGACTGGGTGCTGGAGAACGCCCTCGTCCGCTACACCGTCCGCGACGCCCCCTGGGCCGTCTCGGCGATCGGGCGGGCCGGCGGCACCGTGATCGACGCGGCGCCCCCCGGCGTGTCCGACGCCCTGGTCGAGGCCACCCCCCTCTTCGGCGGGGCCGCCTTCGCCGCGGTGTCGATCGCGGTGGAGCCGACCGAAGACGGCGAGGCCGCCCTGCGCCTGGAGGGCCGGCTGCCCGACGGCGCCGAGGCCACGCTGATCTACCGCCTCGCCGCCGACCGCCTCGCCCTGGAGCTGGAGGGCGCCGATGCCCTCGAGCTGCTGCCCGCCGCTGACACAGAGGTGGTGGGCGAGCTCGTCGAGGCCCGCCACACGCCCTCGGCCTCGCTGGTCTTCGCCACCGAGGGCGACCTCTCCGATCTGGGCGGCCCGCTGCTGTGGAGCGCCCCCCTTCGCCTCTACGCGGGCCGCCGCGCCGAGGTGATCGCCGCCCGCGACGCCAACGCCCAGGACATCGGCGGCGAGGCCGAAGGGGCCTGGGTAGAGGCGCTGGACGCCGAGGGCGACGTGGTCTCGCGCAGCCCGATCGTGGAGGGGGTCTTTCAAGGGGTGGTGCCCGGGCAGGCCACCCACCTGCGCGTCACCGAGCCCGGCTACCTCGACGGATCGCCCGTCCCCCTCGATCAGATCGACGAGCTGCCCCTCGAACGAGGCGCCCCTGGCCGCCTCCTCATCGAGGTGGTCGACGACGCCGGCCAGCCCCTGCCCGCCACCCTGCGCTTCGCCGGCCAGGACTGGCCGATCGAGGCCCAAGGTGGACGGGTCCTGACCGGGCCCGGCGCCGGGGAGGCCTGGATTTGGGCGGGCCCCAGCCACGAGATCGTCCACCTGCCCAACCTCGTCGTCGAGGGCCCCACCTCGCAGGCGATCACCCTGCGCAGCCTGCCGCTGCAGGGCACCTGGGCCGATCTGGCGGTGCCGGCCTGGCCCGGCCGCAGCGAGCGCCGGCACCCCCTCACCCTGGCCGAGGGCCTCGCCGGCCGGGGCGTCGGCTACGCCGTGCTGGTCGCCGAAGACGAGGTGGCGATCCGCAGCAGCACACCCCACCTCGACGACTGGCTGCGCACCCGCGGCGGCTCGATGCCGCTCGCGCCCCACGGCCGGCTCTGGGCCTGGAGCTTCTCGTCCAGCAGCCGCCGACCGGCCCATGGGGCCCTGGACTGGCGCGGCTTTGCGCCGATCGACCTGCTGGCGGCGATCTCCGATCAGGGCGGCCGCACCACCGTCGCCGACCTGGACTGGGCGGCGGCCGCCGGGCCCGGCTGGCTCTGGGACCCAGCCCCCAGCGCGCTCCTCGTCGAGGGTCTCGCCGATCTGCCAGACCTGCTGCGCATCCTCGGCGAGGTGCCCCTGCGCAACGTCGTGGGCCCCCTCACCTTCCTGCCCGGCGTCGCCCGCGGCGGGCCCAGCCTCTACATCGACCGGGCCTTCGCCACCGGCCAGA
>JBEIQK010001123.1:0-1617 GCA_040376505.1 Alphaproteobacteria bacterium
CCGTGCTCCCGCAGGTCTCGGAGCGCGCCTTTGACGCCCTGGTGGCCCGCCTCGCCGAGGCCGGCGCCCTGGTGCTGGAGGGCCCGCGTCTGCGGGCCCAGGGCTTCTCGGTTCACCTGGGCCCCGAGGAGCTGCGTGTTCTGGAGCAGCTCGAAGCCGCGGCGGCGGCCGGCGGCCTCGAAGGGGCGCGCTACGCCGAGCTCTTCGCCCGGTCGCCGGCCTTGCTGCATCTGCTCATCGAGCGGGGAACGCTGGTGCGGGCGGGGGAGGCGGTCTACGCGCGGGCCGCCCTGGAGGGCCTCGCCGAGCGGGTGCGGGCCCTCCTCCTGGAGAAGGGCGAGATGAGCCCGGGCGACTTCAAGGAGCTGTCGGGGCTCAGCCGACGCGGCGCCATCCCCCTGCTGGAGTGGCTCGACGAGCAGCGCGTCACCTTGCGCAAGGGCGACGTGCGGGTGCTGCGGGCCTAAAGACCGTTCAGGGTCTCACAGCCGGTGGTGGTGTGGCCCGAGGCGGCCAGCGTGCCGCGCACCTTGAGGCTGTCGGCCACGCCGTCGGAGGCGTTGGCGGCTGACTCATCACAGAGCACCGTGATGGTGAACTCGACGTCGGTGCTGTCGGTGCGCACCTCGATGATGTCCTCGCCATAGCCGCCGGTGAGCTTGTCTACCTTGGCGCGGTTGGCCGAATTGCGCCATCCGAGAGCGTAGGAGAGCACGATCGTGTCGTTGCCCGCGCCGCCGTAGGCGCCGAAGTTGCCGTCGCCGTCCTTGATGGTGTCGTTGCCGGCGCTGCCGTAGGCCTTGTCCTGGGCGCCGCGGCTGGTGGCGATGTAGTCGTCGCCGGCCCGGCCGTTGGCGGTGTCGTTGTCATTTCCGGCGTAGAGCAGGTCGTTGCCATTGCCGCCGTCGAGGATGTCGTTGCCGTCGTTGCCGCGCAGGTCGTCGTCGTTGTTCTGGCCGTAGAGGATGTCATTGCCGAAGGAGCCGCGGAGGACGTCGTTGCCGTCGCCGCCGTACAGGGTGTCGTTGTCGCCCTCCCCGCGCAGGTCGTCGGCGCCCTTGTCGCCGTAGATGAGCTCGTTGCCGGTGCCGCCCCGGATGGTGTCGACGCCGTCGCCGCCGCGCAGGGTGTCGTTGCCGCTGGCGCCCTCGATGTAGTCGTCGCCCGCGCCTGCGGTGACCGTGTCGTTTCCGGCGCCGGCGATGATGCAGTCGGCGCCCGCGGTGCCGTTGATCACGTCGTCACCGGTGGTTCCAACGATGATGTTGGTGCCCACTGGGCAATCGGCCACCCCCGCGAAGGCTGCGCCGGGGAGGGCGAGGGCCGAGATCAAGGGGACGAGGGCAGCGACGCGCATCGGGGGCTCCACGAGAGCGGAGGGGAGGGGGGGCAAGGCATCCGGTCTCAGAGAGGGAGATCGGATCTGCCCACCGGCCTCGGTACCCCCCAGGCGCAGCGAAGTTGAAGGTCGCTGGCCCGGCTCAGCTCTTCTTGCGCAGGCGCTCCTCCAGCGCGGCGAGGCGGGCCCGCAGGCCGTCCATCTCTTCGTCGCCCCCGGGGCTGGCGGGCGCGGCGGGCTCGGCGGCCGCCCGTGGCTCCTCGGCAGGCGGCGGCGCG
>JBEIQK010000077.1:0-13939 GCA_040376505.1 Alphaproteobacteria bacterium
CATCAAGCGCAAGCCGATGGCCGGATGCTGTTCGCAGAGGTGATCGTACCCGGCGCGGGTGAGCACGATCAGCTGGACCTCGGTGACGGCGATCGCCGTGCCCGATCGCGTCCATTCATCCACCAGGGTCATCTCGCCCAGGGTCTGGCCGGGGCGCACGGTCGCCATCAGCTGGGGCTTGCCGGTGGAGTCGGCCCGCAGGACGTTGATCTCGCCGGCTTGCACGAGGGCCATGTAGTCGCCCGCCGTCGACTCGCGAAAGATGACCCCCTTGGAGGCCACCACCGCCCGCCGCATCAGCCCGGCGAGGATCTGCACCTCGTGCCAGGGGAAGCGCGCCCCCCCAGGGCAGGGTGTCGATCAGCGCGGCGCGCTCGGCGATGGTGGAGGAGACCTGCCGCATGTCGGTGCCCTGGGTGGGCGGAAAGAGCATGGATGGCTCGGGGATCATCGGGCCTCCTGCGGGTGGGGGGCGGCGCGCCGGGGCCAGGCGCGGATAGGGGCACCGCTCCTCGAGGCTGGCCTCGTGGCGGGCGGCCTAATCTCCAGGCCGAACCTGCGCGAGGGCGGAGACGGGATCTGCGGAGGAGCCGTGCGCGTCTGCATCGTCACCCGCGGCGACCTGCTGCCGGCCCATCATGGCGCGGCGGTGAAGATCGTCCGCACCGCCGAGCACCTCGCCCGGCAGTCCGGGCAGCCCTGCTTCCTCGTCACCGATGATCGCGACCACGCCTGGCGCACCGACGGCGACGGCCTCGTGGCGGTGCCCTACCCGCCGCGGGTGCGCGCCGCCGAGGAGTGGCCGCCGATCCCGGCGATGGGCCGCGGCGCTGAGCGGCTGCTGGCCCGCCTGGGCTACCCCACCGAGGAGCTCTTCCTCTACCGGGCCCTGCTCGATCCAGCCTTCTGGGGGCGGGCCCTGTGGGTGGGGCTGGCCCATGACATCGACGTCTTTCAGGCGGAGTTCCCGGGCTACGGCCTCGCTGCGGCCTTGGCGGCGCGGGCGCTCTCGCTGCGGCGGGGCAAGAAGGTCCAAAGCGCCGTGGTGCAGCACAACGTCGAGTGGGACCGCCTCGCCGAGTTCGGCCATGATGTGCGCTTCATCCGGCCGATCGAGCAAGCGGTGCTGCGACTCGTCGACCATGTCATCGCCGTCAGCCGCGACGATCAGCAGCGGATGGCCCAGGCCGGCCTGCCCGCTCACCACCAAAGCGTGATCCCCCACGGCGTGGACCTGCTGCCCTTCCGCCTGGGCCAGCCGATGGGCGTGCGGGACCGCTACGGCCTTGATCCAGCCGCCCCGCTGCTGATCTTTCACGGCACCCTGCACTACTGGCCCAATACCGAGGCCGTGCGCTTCATCGCCGAGCAGCTCTTGCCGCGCCTGGTCCCCCGCTGGCCGGCCCTGCGGGTGCTCATCTGCGGCATGAGCCCGCCCCGCTACTATGCGCATCCCGCCATCGTCTTCACCGGGCCGGTCGACGATCTCGCCGCCCACATCGCGGCCGCCGACCTCGCGCTCTGCCCCGTGATGGCCGGGGGCGGCACCCGCATGAAGCTCCTGGAGTACATGGCGGCCGGCAAGGCCATCGTCTCCACCGCTAAGGGGGCCGAAGGCATCCCCTACACCAGCGGGGTCAACATCGAGATCGCCGACGGCGCCGATGCCTTCGCCGCGTCGGTCTCCAGCCTCCTGGCGGATCCGGCCCGCCGGTCGGCCCTGGGCGAGGGGGCGGCCCGCTTCGCCCAGGCCTACGACTGGAGCCGGGTCGCCCGGGCCTACCTGCACCTCTATGGCGGGGCCCCCCGCGGCCAGGACTGGAGCCCCCAACTGCCCTCCCTGGCCCCCCTGGTGCCGATGGTCGACGGCCACCTGCCGCCCCGCCGGCCCAGCAAGCCGCTGACGCTGCTGCTCCTGGTCAACCGGGGCTGCAACCTGCGCTGCTCCTTCTGCGACCTGTGGGAAGACCACGTCCACATGCCGATAGATCGCGCGCTGGCCCTCCTCGATGAGGCTGTGGCCATCGGCGTAAAGACCCTGGTGCTCACCGGCGGCGAGCCCTTCTTGCACCCGGGGCTCTTCACCCTGGTGCGGGCGGCCAAGGATCGCGGGCTGGGCGTCAACATCACCACCAACGGCACCCGCATCGAGGCCCGCTGGGACGAGCTGGTGTCGAGCGGGGTGGACTCGCTCTCCTTCAGCCTCGATGGCCTCGCCGAGACCCACGATCGCCTGCGCGGCCAGCCGGGGGCCTGGCGCCGCACGCTGCGCGGCCTCGACGCCGTGCGCGCCTGGGGCGGGGCCGCCACCTCGGTGTACTTCACGGCCAACCGCGAGAACATCGGCGAGCTGGTGGCGGTGGCCGATCTGGCCCGCGATCGCGGCGCCGCCTTCGACTTCTGGCCCGTCAACGACGCTCCCGACCTCGCGTTCCGGGGCCCCGACGACGACGCGGCCTGGTTGGGTGCGGTGGCCACCCTGGCGGCGCGAGATCGTGGGGTCGCGGAGAAGAGCGCCTACTACGCCGAAGCTCTGCCCTACCACCGCGGCGAGCGGAGCCGCTTTCGCTGTCTGGGCTTTGTCGATCAGCTTGGGGTGAAGTACACGGGCGACCTCATCCCCTGCTGCGTATGGGGGGGTGAGGGCCTCACCGTGGGCAATGTCTTTGAGACGCCCCTGCGGCAGCTCTGGTGGAGCCCCAAGGTCCAACAATTCCGCGAGCGCCTGTACCACCAAGGATGTGCGGCGGGCTGCTTCAACCACTCGCTCTACGAGCTCGAACAGTCGCTCGGTGAGAGCTTTCGCGTCGGATAGGTGTGATGGGCTGGAAGAAGGGTCGTTGCAAGGGAAAAGACGTCTGGATCGAAGTAGACGAAGCGGGCAAGCCGCTGGAGGGCAGCGGTCGGGTGACCGTGCGCTACAGCGACAAGGAGGGCGCCAAGCTCTACCGCGCGGGCGTGGGCAACCTCGAAGTCGACGCGGGCCCCGTTGAGGAGCTGCCGGCCGGCGTCTCCGCCGACGCCGCCACCGCCGCCAAGGGGGGCGGCTTTGGCAAGGCCGGCACCCGCACCGAAGGGCAGGCCGACGCCGCCCGAAACGCCGCCGCCGAGCTGCTCGCCAGCTTCAGCGCCGAGGCCGCCGTGTGCTTCACCGACGGCGCCTGCCAGGGCAACCCGGGCCCCGCCGGCTCGGGGGCGGTGGTCAAGCTGCCCGACGGCCGCACCCTGGAGCGCTTCGCCGCCCTGGGCAAGGGCACCAACAACGTCGGAGAGGTGCATGCCGTCGGGCTCGCCCTCGATCTGCTCGATGAGGTTGGCTACCCCGTCGATGGCGCCGTCGAGGTGCTCACCGACAGCCAGTACGCCCACGGGGTGCTGGCGCTGGGCTGGAAGGCCAAAGCCAACCTCGCCCTGGTCTCCAGCGTGAAGACCAAGGTTTCAACCCGCAAAGCTCGGCTACACTGGGTGGCCGGCCATGTGGGCATCGCCGGCAATGAGCGCGCCGATCAGCTCGCCAACCAGGGCGTGGAGGAGAGCAAGAAGCGCGCGCGCTAGGAGGCGTGGATGAAGGCGAAGCTCGGCTGGCTGCTTGGAGGTCTGGCGCTCCCCATCGCGATGGAGGGGGGCGCTGGCTGGGCCGACGGCTTCGCCTTCCCCCATGTCAACTTCTACGTGGCCCACCCCGAGCGCGGCCTCGCCCTGGCCCCCGGCGCCACCGAGCGGATCTCCTTTTCGGGAAACCCGATCACCACGGTGCGCACCAACAGCCAGGGCCTGCGCGGCGGGGAGTGGGGGCCGCCCCAGGCCCATGAGGTGCTGATCTTCGGCGACTCCCAGGTCTTTGGCCTCGGCCTCGACGAAGACCAGACCCTCGCCGCGGTGCTGGCTCGAGAGCTCGGGCGCCCGGTCTACAACGCCGGGGTGCCCACCTACGGGCCCGCCGAGTACCTCGATCTCCTCGATGAGCTGCTCACCGCGCGGCCTGGCGCCGA
This sequence comes from Alphaproteobacteria bacterium, assembly GCA_040376505.1. Lineage (GTDB taxonomy): Bacteria > Myxococcota_A > UBA796 > UBA796 > UBA2385 > JBEIQK01. The sequence continues at coordinate 3,993 of JBEIQK010000077.1, forward strand.
TGTGGTGATCGTCTGGAACGCCAGCAACGACTTCTTCGAGGCCGGTATCCCCAATCGGGAGCGCCACGCCCTGTGGGATGGCTGGGCCGTGCGCAAGGAGCACGCGCCAGCCAAGGTCACCGACTTTCCCGGCCGCGCCTGGTTGATGAGCCGCTCCCACGCGGTCTACGCGCTGCGCCAGGCCCTGCACGTCGAGGAGGTCGATCTCGGCGTGCCGTCGGAGGGTCGAGCCTTGGACCTGCTGCCCCTGGCCCTCGCCGCCGCCGAAGCCGACGCCCAGGCCGATCAGCCGCGGGCCAACCAGGAGCGCAGCCTTCAGAAGGCCCTGGCGGCCGAGGTGGCCGCCAACCGAGACGACGACGCCCTGCTCAACCTGGGCTACTACGCCCGCACCCTGCTGCGGGAGGAGCTGGAGGCGGACGAGGATCTGTACCTGATGGCGGCGATCGTCGGCAACAACCCCGGCGACATCGTCTACGACGGCTTCGCCGAGAGCGCCCGCCGCATCCAGATCACCGCTGAGCAGCTCAACCGGGGCGCCGCCCTGCGCGAAAAGCTGCCCCGGATGCTGCGGGCCTGGCTGGCCAAACACCCCGATGATCCCGCCAGCGGCGCGCTGCGCGAGACCCTCCTACGCGCCGAGGGGCGCAGCCTGCCGATCACGCCAGGGGCGGTCGCGGTGGTGGCGCCCCTGCCGCCCCGCTCGCCCCTGCACGAGGCGATGGCCACCGCCAAGGCCCGGGTGGAGGCCGCGGGCGGCACGCTCACCATCCTGATGCTGCCCCTCGATGTGCAGGTCTCCGCCGAGGAGTGGGCCAAGTATGGCGAGGCCCAGGTGGACATGACCGAGAGCCTCAAGCTCAACGCCGAGGTGCTGCGCGACGCCGCTGCGATGGGGCTTCGCGTCGTAGATCCGCTGTCGGCCTTGCGCGCCGCCGAGCCGGGCGCCTTTCTGCATGGCGATCTGCACCTGTCACCCAAGGGGGCTGCGGCGGTGGGCGCCGCGACCGCCGCGGTGTTGAAGGGCCCGCCGCCGCCGGCCTGGCCGGGAGAGGGCCTGCCGCCGGGCCGCAGCCGCTTGCCGCTGGCCGCCGAGTGGTCGGCGGTGCGGGAGATCGTGGTGCCGGGCTCCACCGCCGCGGGCTGCGAGACCCGGCAGGTGCGCGAGTGGCTGCAGCTCCGCTGTCGTGACGCGCCGGTGGGCTTTCTCGACCTGTCCGGGCCTCTGGAGACCCTCACCGGTCGGTCGGCGGGCGAGGCCACCCTGGTGGCGCCCCTGCTGCCGGGCTCGCCCCTGGGCGCAACCCTGCACACGGCCAACGGCGTCTTCCGCCTGGCGGCCACCGAGGCCGGCGGATCGATGCGCCGGGTTGAAGGGCCGGTGGCCAGCCGAGAGCCCTTCACTCCACCCTTCGCGCTGGCCCTGCCCGACGCCTTTGTGGGCGAGGGGGTGCGCGGCTGCGAGCCGGGGCGCCTCGACGCGGCCGGCTGGCTCGACTGCGTCAGCGGCCAGCGGGCGGTGCTCCCGCAGTGCGGCCTGGGCGAGGTCAACGCCGGGGCCACCGGCCACTGCTTCGCCTTGTGCAGCGAGGCGCTGCCGTGCGCGGCGGGCCGCTGCACACCCTGGCAGGGATCGGCGGTCTGCCTGTGAAGGGGCTCGGGCGCTACCTCCTCATCGCGCTGCTGGTCGGCGTCGCGCTGGGGGCGGGCCTCGCGCTCACGGCCGGCCGCAACAGCGGCGGCTACAGCCCCTTTTGATGCGCGGGCTGACTCATTAGGAGGGGGCAGTCTGGGAGCCTGGATGTCAAACGCCCCGAAGAGCCCCGAAGAGCTCGAAGAAGAAGAGCGCCAGAAGCGCTTTGAGAAGATCTCTGGCATGACGCTGGCCGTCTTCGCCGCCGCGCTGGCCATCGCCGATCTCGGCGGTGGCAAGTACGGTGACGACGAGATCATCGGCACCAACGAGAAGGCCAGCGCCTATGCCTGGTACCAGTCGAAGAGCCTCAAGCAGACCGTCTTGGAGCAGCAGCACAGCCTGCTCGACACGCTGCTGTCGGCCAAGGCCATCTCCGTCGAGGCCACCCCCGGCGTGCAGGCGCAGCTGAGCCACCTCACCGAGGAGATCCACCGCTACAAGGCAGAGCGGGCCGAGATCCTCAAGGGTTCGGCCGCGGTCGGGCCGGCGGGTCAGGTGCTGGAGGTAGACGGACAGAAGGGGCAGATCCCTGGCGCCGAGACCTGGGACGCCCGGCTGGCGGTGCTCGGTGCGGCGGGCGATCAGTTTGATCTGGCCACACTCTGTCTCCAGCTTAGCCTCGTGCTCGGCGCCATCGGCCTGGTCGTGCAGGCCGAGGCATTCCGATGGACCTTCTACCGGGTCACCGTGGTGCTGGGCCTGCTGGGCAGCGGCTTTACGGCCTACGCCTTCTCCATCGCCCTGTCGGCGCCATGATCCTGCTGCTGCTCGCCTGCGCCGGGGCCTCCGAAGACCGGGTTGCTGGCTCCTGCGAGGCCAGCGCCCTGCTCTGGGACGGTCAGGGCTTTGTGGTGGCCGACAACGAGCAGGACGATCGGCTCCTGCGCTTTGGCCCCGACTGGGCGGCGCGGGCGCCGGAGGTGCTGCCAAAGCCCATCGAAGACATCGAAGCCCTGGCCCTGGCGCCGGGTGGGGGTCTGGTGGTGGTGGGCAGTCACTCGGTGAACAAAAAGGGGGCGCCCCAGCCCGAGCGTCGGCGGATCGGCCGCTACACCGATGGCGCCTGGGTCTTCGTCGAGCCCGACCTCGGCGGCTTCGGCCCCGCCCTGAACATCGAGGGGGCAGCGCTTTGGCAGGGGGCCGTCTGGTTGGGCCTGCGGGGGCCCCTCTCCGACGGCGAGGCGCAGCTCCTGCGCATGTCCGAGGATCTGTCCCGGGTGACGGAGACCCGCCTCGTCGACCTTGGGGGGTTGGGCATTCGCGCGCTCAGTCCCCAAGGCGACAACCTGCTGGTGATCGCCGGCCCGGTGGAGGATGGCGGGCAGGCCCATTCGCTGTGGCGCGTGCCGACGGTGGGCCCACCGCGTCGGCTGGATCCGGCCTTGCCGGCCAGCGCCGAGGGCCTCGCGATCGGCGGAGATGGGCGCCTGTACATCGTCATCGACGGCGACGGCAAAGGCGAGCCCTGTGCCGTGCCCTCGCGCCGCCAGGTGCTCCCCGCGCCTTGAGGGGGTCAGAGCTGGATGGACAGTTGCCAGGTCTTGGACCGCGCGCGGGCGAGGAGCGCTGAGACCGAGGTCAGCAACTGCTCCTCGGTGCGCGCGTTGTAAAGCAGCACCTTGTGTCGCTCGCCCAGCGCTTCGGCGGCCTCCATCTCTCCCTCGGTGATCGCAAAGAAGTAGCCGGAGAAGCCGGGCTGCACCCTGGCGCTGTTGGCGGTCTTGATCTCGATGAAGACCATGCGCGAGATGTGTTCGCGTATGGATGCTCCGTCGCTCCAGTCGATCTCGGCGTCCAACTCGATGGCATCGAAGGATGTTGACTTGAACCCAAAGCCTGCCTCCTTCAGCGCGGTGAGAAGGAGCTTCATCGCGCGCCCCTTCGGGCGCGGATGATAGCGGGCGGGCGCGGATGCCAACACCGTTCGTTCACCGGCGGCCCCGCCCTGGTTGGCCAGGCGCTCGGCCTGCTGGGTGCGCTGCTGTAGGAGTTGAAGGAGTGGGAGGGGGCCCTGTGTTGCCACGGCCCAGGACGATGGCCCGGGCCTGCAGTTGAGCATCCATCTGCGAGGGGTAGCGTCGGACCGGGACTTGGGCTGCAGGCGATGAGTAGCAACTGCGGCGCACCTCCCGCCGCAGAGGGGAGGGCGGGCGGTTCGATGGGGTGGGGCGTGGTAGGCTGGGCAGGCCACGAGGAGCCCGCGTCGATGGAGCCCGCCGCCCCCTATGTCCCCCAACTCCCCGCGCAGGCCCGCCTGCTGATCACGGGAGGATCGGGCTTTATCGGCAGCAATTTTGTGCGGCGGGCGCTCTCGCAGCACCCCGGCTGGCAGGTGGTCAACCTCGACCTGCTCACCTACGCCGCGAGCCCCCAGAGCCTCGCCGACATCGAGGGGGAGCCACGCTACACCTTCGTGCGCGGCGACATCGCCGACGCCGCCGTGGTCGAGGCCGCCTTCGCAGGGGGCATCGACGCGGTGGTCAACTTCGCCGCCGAGAGCCACGTCGACCGCTCGATCCTCGAGCCGGGGGTCTTCGTGCGCACCAATGTGCTGGGCACGCAGGTGCTGCTCGACGCCGCCCGCCGCCACGGGGTGCGGCGCTTCCTGCAAATCAGCACCGACGAGGTCTACGGATCGCTCGGCCCCACCGGCCTCTTCACCGAGGAGACCCCGCTCGACCCCTCCAGCCCCTACTCCTCCTCCAAGGCCGGGGGCGATCTGCTGGTGATGGCCTATGGCCGCACCTATGGCCTGCCGGTCAACATCACGCGCTGCTCCAACAACTATGGGCCCTACCAGTTTCCCGAGAAGCTGATCCCCTTGATGATCAGCCGGGCCCTGGCCGATCAGCCGCTCCCCGTGTACGGCGACGGCGGCAACATCCGCGACTGGATTCATGTCCACGATCACAACGACGCGGTCCTCGCCGTGCTGGAGCGGGCCCCCGTCGGCCGGGTCTACAACATCGGCGGAAATGCCGAGCGCACCAACCTCAACCTCGTGCGCGCGCTGCTCGGTCTGCTGAAGAAGCCAGCGTCGTTGATCTCCTTTGTGACGGATCGACCCGGCCACGACCGCCGCTACGCCATCGACGCCAGCCGGATCTCCGCGGAGTTGGGCTGGGCGCCGCGCCGCAGCTTTGAGGAGGGTCTGGCCGAGACCCTCGACTGGTATGTCTCCCACCCCGACTGGTGGCGCCCGCTGCTCGGTCGTTCTGCCCTCACGGTGCGCTGAACATGTCGACCCCCCGCCCCACGCCGCCGCCCCCGCTGGTCTCTATCGTCATCCCCACCTACAACCGGGGCGACTTGACGGTCAAGTGTATCCAGTCGATCTACAAGAACACCCGCGGCTTCGCCTTCGAGACGATTATCGTCGACAACGCGTCGGCCGACGGCACCCGCGAGTTCCTGCAGAAGGTCGGGCATATCGTCCGAACGATCCTCAATCCCACCAACCTGGGGTTTGCGCGGGCCTGCAACCAGGGGGCCGCCGCCGCTCGCGGTCGCTATGTACTCTTCTTGAACAATGACACCGAGGTCCACCCGGGGTGGCTCGGCCCGCTCGTGGAGATCGCGCAGGCCGATTCCAAGGTCGGGATGGTGGGGCCCAAGCTGCTCTACCCCGATGGCACCCTGCAGCACATTGGACTGGGCTTTCGCTACGGCGATCCATCGCCCATTCATCCCTTTCATCTGTCTCAGGGCGCCTCGGCCAGCGCCCATGGCCTCGAAGAGCGCGACCACGAGGGGCTCACCGCCGCCTGCGTGCTCATTCCACGGGCCCTCTTCGCGGAGGTGGGCGGCTTCGACGAGGGCTTCATCAACGGCTACGAAGACCTTGACCTCTGTTTTCGGCTGCGCGAGCGCGGGCTTCGTCTCGTCTACACGCCGCGCAGCGTGGTGACCCACCACGAGAGCAAGTCTCCGGGCCGCTTCCTGGCGGTGCAGCACAACATCGAGCGCCTGCACCAGCGCTGGCTGGGCCGCTTCTCGGCCTACACAGACCCGACTCACACCGCCCCCTTGCGCGTCGACCGTCCCGCGCGGGCGCCGGTCACCCTGCTGATGGTGGTGCAGCAGGATCTGAACGGGGTGGTGCTGGCGATGGAGCACCTCGTGCGGGCCGCCGCTCCCCAGGATGAGCTGGTGGTGGTGGTGCGGCCGGGCACCGACTCCACCGCGCTGGCCGTCTCGACGGTCCTTCGGCGCCATCCGGGCAGGTTCCGGCTTTGCCTGCCCGAGGGGGACCCCGGCTTCGGCGGCGCCGTCTCCCTCGGCCTCGCGCAGACCCAGGCTCCGCGCGTCCTGGTCTGTACCTCCAGCGCGCGGGTGGATGAGCCCTTCCTGGAGTCCCTGCTGGCGGCCGCGCCGGAGGAGGGATTCTGGGCGCCGGTGGAGGGCTGGATGTCCCCGGACCCGCAGCCCAGTCGGTTGTTGGAGGTCTCGATTTCGGGCGCCCTGCTGGGCCCGCGAAGCGGCTTTGCGTCGGCGCTGGGCCGGCGGCCCCTCCTCGATCTGCTCGATCTCAGCGCGGAGATCGCGGCCCAGGGCCATCCGCTGCGCGCCCTGCCCAAGGTCGAGTTGGAACCTGTCATCGACCGGCAGCTCAGCGGCCCCTCGGCCCGCTCCGTTCACGCATCGATGGCCCACCTCGGCGCCGAGCGGGTTCGGCAGGCGCGGGGACTGTCGATCGTCCCGGCTTCGGTCGGTGGGCCGATCCCCCTGGTGCAGGGCAAGGTCAGCATGATCCTGCTGGCGCTCGACAACCTCGCGCTCACCGAAGAGTGCCTGCTCTCCGTGTATGCGCACACCCACCATCCCTTCGAGCTGGTGCTGGTCGACAACGCCTCCATCGAGGACATCGCCGGCCTCGCGCAGCGCCTGCAGGCCGCTCACGGAAATGTGGTCTATATCCGCAACGAAGAGAACCAGGGCTTTGCCTATGGCGTCAACCAGGGCCTCGCGGCGGCGACCGGCGAACATCTGCTGCTGCTGAACAATGATGTGGTGGTGACCGACGGCTGGCTGGCGATGCTCCTGGCGGCCTACGATGCCAGTCCCCACATCGCCCTGGTCGGGCCGCGCACCAACAAGTGCGCCGGCGAGCAGATCGTGCCGGCGGTGGGCTACACCGACACCGCGGGACTGCCCGCCTGGGCCAGCCAGTGGCGGCGCGATCGGATGGGCGGCATTCAGTCCCACACCCGGCTGATCGGTCTGTGCATCCTCTTCAAACGCGCGCTGCTCGACCGCATCGGCGGACTGGACACCATCTTCGGGCTCGGCAATTTCGAGGACGATGACTTCTCGCTGCGCGCAGCGCGGGCGGGCTATCTCGCTGTGATCGCCCATGGCTGCTACCTGCACCACCATGGGAGCGCCACCTTTCGCAGCCTGGGCATCGACTTTGGCGCCCTGATGGCCGCCAACTGGGAGCTCTTCGCCCACAAGTGGAGCGAAGAGGTTCACAACCTCGGCCGCTACGACGCGGGGGCCCTGGTGGCGCGCCGCCCCTTTGATCCCCGCTGGGATGTCGTCCCGGTCGAGTTCTCCGCGGTCTACCATCCGGCTGCGCCCCCGCTTCCGCTGGGCCGTCCGGCCCCCTTTCTGTTTGTCCCCGACTTCGGCGCCGCCGACTGGGCGCCCCTGCTGGCCCGGCTCCTCGATGTGGCGGGCGGTATCCCCGTGGTGGTGCGCCTCGAGCCCCCGATCCCGGCGCTCTCCGCCGAGCGCGGCGCCGCGATTCGTCAGGCGGCGGGCGGCCGGCCGGTGATCCTGCACGAGGCAGCCCTGCCCCCCGCCGAGCGGGGCGGGCTCTACACCGCGGCGCGGGCCCTGGTGAGCTGCCCCGGCCCCCGGGAGCGCTTTGTGGCGCGGGAAGCCCGGGCCTGCGGCCTTGACGTGATACCAGCGGCCGAGGTCCAACCTGGCCTCGCCACCCGAGGAGCCGCCGCCCGATGAGCACCGCCCTTCGCCCCGACGAGCTCGATCCCGCCTGCCTCTCCTTGCTCTCCACCCAGTCCTATTCGCCGAGCCGGCCGATCGACGGCGTTCGGCTCATCGAACTGCGCGAACTGGTCGATGACGGCGGCACCTTCATCGAGGTGGCCCGCCTCGACGCCCAGGGGCGCTTGGAGGCCCTCCCTGAGGTGGGCGTGCGGCAGGTGAACTTCAGCACGATGATGCCCGGCACCATCAAGGCCTGGCACCTGCACTTCAATCAAGAAGACGTGTGGTACATCCCCGCCCAGAGCCGGGTGCTGGTGGGCCTGCGGGATCTGCGCGCCGCCAGCCCCACCTGCGGCGCCACGATGCGCTTTGTGATGGGGGCGGGGCGCTCCCGTCTGCTGCTGATCCCGCGCGGGGTCGCCCATGGGGCCGCCAACCCCTGGACCGAGGTGGCGCCGATGTTCTATTTCGTCAACCAACAGTTCTCCCTCAGCGAGCCCGATGAGCGGCGTCTGCCCTGGGATGCGTTTGGCGCCGACTTCTGGGCGATGGTTCGCGGATGAGGGCGCTGGTCACCGGCGCGGGCGGCATGTTGGGGCGGGCCCTGGTGGCGGCCCTGCGTCGTGATGGACAGTCGGTGGTGGGGCTCGACCGGGCGAGCTTGGACATCACCGATCGCGCGGCGGTGAGCGCCACGGTGCGAGAGATCGCCCCTACCGTGATCTTCAACTGCGCGGCCTACACCAAGGTCGACCAGGCCGAGTCCGAGCCCGACGCCGCCTTCGCCGTGAACGCCGCCGGGCCGCTGCGTCTCGCCGAGGCCGCGGCCGAGCGGGGGGCGCTGCTGGTCCATCTGTCCACGGATTATGTCTTTGACGGCTACCACCCCGAGCCCAATCCCGAGTGGCTGGCGGTCGCCCCCCTGTCGGTCTATGGTCGGAGCAAGGCCCTGGGAGAGCGGTGGCTGGCGGCGCGGTGCCCCCATCACCTGATCGTGCGCACCCAGTGGCTCTTTGGTGTGGGCGGGCCCAATTTTATCGACACCATCCTGCGTCTCGCCGCCGAGCGCTCGGTGTTGTCGGTGGTGAGCGACCAGCATGGCTGCCCCACCTATGTGCCCGATCTGGCCGATGGGCTGCTGCGCCTCGTCGAGGCCGGCGCGGGCGGCATTGTTCATCTGACCAACCAGGGGCGCACCACCTGGCATGGGCTGGCCTCCTATGTCCTGCGGCGGACTGGAAACCCTGCGACCGTGCGGGCCGTGTCCACCGCAGACTTTCCGCGCCCCGCCGCGCGGCCCCCGAACGGCGTGCTGGCGCCGATGGGCCTGCGGGCCCTGGGGCTCCCCCTCCTGCGGCCCTGGGAAGAGGCGGTCGACGCTTATCTCCTGGCCCGCGCTCCCTCCTCCACCGAGGTCTGTTCATGAAGGCGCTCATCCTCGCCGGCGGCACCGGCTCCCGGCTCCGCCCGCTCACCTACACCTCGGCCAAGCAGCTCATCCCCATCGCCAACAAGCCCATCGTCTTCTTTGGGATTGAGGCCATCCGCGACGCCGGCATCACCGACATCGGCGTGATCGTCGGCGACACGGCCAAGGAGATCGAGGCGGCCTTGGGCGATGGCAGCCGCTTTGGCGTGAAGATCACGCTGATTCCCCAGTCGGCGCCCCTTGGCCTCGCCCACGCCGTGCTGACCGCAGCGGATTTTCTGGGTGACTCGCCCTTCTTGATGTTCCTTGGCGACAACCTGATCGCCGACGGCGTGACGCCGATGGTGCGGTCCTTCGAGCAGAACCGCCCCCAAGCGCTGGTGCTCGTCACCCGGGTGCCCGATCCCCAGCGCTTTGGCGTGGTGGAGATGCGCGACGGCCGGGTGGTGCGCCTCGTCGAGAAGCCCAAGGTCCCGCCCAGCGATCTGGCGCTCGTGGGCATCTATCTGTTCGACTCCACCATCCTCACGGCGGCCCGGTCGATCCGGCCGAGCCCGCGCGGCGAGTTGGAGATCACCGACGCCATTCAGTGGCTGGTCGACAACGGTCACCGGGTCGACTCCCAACTGGTCACGGGCTGGTGGAAGGACACGGGCAAGCCCGAGGATGTGCTCGACGCCAACCGCCTCGTGCTCGACACGCTGGTGGGTCGCGTGGACGGTGAGGTCTCTGAAGACAGCGAGCTGTCGGGCCGGGTGGTGATCGAGGCCGGCGCGCGGGTCGAGCGCAGCACCATTCGCGGGCCCGCCGTGATCGGCGCGGGCGCCCTCATCCAGGACGCCTACATCGGGCCCTACACCAGCATCGGCG